>NZ_CACVSS010000005.1:0-64296 GCF_902756765.1 uncultured Succinivibrio sp.
TTGATTTACTAAAAGACATCACTTGGGAAGTGGTGCCCGGGGTCGGAGTCGAACCGACACGGAAGTATAAGTTCCGAGGGATTTTAAGTCCCTTGTGTCTACCAATTTCACCACCTGGGCATTTAGTGGAGGCGCGTTCCAGAGTCGAACTGGACTTCGCGGATTTGCAATCCGATGTATAACCGCTTTACTAACGCGCCATCAACATTGGAGCGGGAAACGAGGTTCGAACTCGCGACCCTAACCATGGCAAGGTTATGCTCTACCAACTGAGCTATTCCCGCATCCGATGTGTGCCATTATAAGGGATTATTTTTTTATGTCAACAAAATATTTCAATTTTTTTTGTCTTTTTTTATTTTTAACGTATTGTTATTAAACATTATTTGTATTTTTTAGCTTTATAAACGGCATAAAAATCAGCTGTGTATAATATGCTATTCTTTTACATGCAGATTAAAATATGTTTATTCTATTAGTCGACATACATAAACGTTTTTCCCTCTTTTTCTAGTCCCTGTTTTTTTCTTTTGGTACAATTCTTCTGTAAGGAGAATTCTATGCCACATTTCAATGATGAGTCTTTACTTGACAGTTATGATCAAAGACCATCTACATCAAACGTTTCTTTAAGCGATTCCTACTCAGAAGACAGACCTTCTGATGGTTCCTGGAGTGTTTCTGAGTTTCTAAAACAGACCGATTCCTTTTTTAAAACCTTAGGTCCCTTTGTTATATACGGAGAGATTTCTGAGATAAAAAACTACAATCACATTTACTTTAAGCTCAAGGATTCCACTGACGGGGCTACTCTAGACTGTGTTATGTGGCAAAGCTACAGTCATAGACTTAATTTTGAGCCTAAATCAGGAGATAAGGTCGAACTAAGCGGAAATATCAGTCTTTTTACCAAAAACGGTCAGTTTAAATTTATAGCTCATTCCATGAGAAAACTTGGAATTGGTTCGATTATGGAGAAATTAAATGAGCTTAAAAGAAAACTGGATTCTCAGGGGTATTTTTCAAGACAGAAAAAGACTATTCCTCAGTTTGTGAATACAGTCGGAATAGTTACATCTGCGGACGGAAGAGCAGTTGGAGATATTATCAAGACCATTGAACATAGAAATCCTCTGATTAACATTATTATCTATCCATCTCTGGTTCAGGGGGCAAATGCACCTCAGTCTCTGATAAGTGCTCTAAATCTTGCTATTGAACATAATAAATGCGATGTAATCATTATCGGCCGAGGAGGAGGCTCATTTGAAGATCTTCTGGCTTTTTTTGATGAGGAGCTGGTAAAGGCTGTTGCAGACTGTCCAATTCCTATTATCTCTGCAGTTGGCCATGAGGCGGATTATGCCTTTACCGATTTTGCCGCTGATATGAGAGCGGCAACTCCTACCAGAGCTGCTGAATTTGTTTCATCTGTTCTGAAATCTGATCTTTATTATGCGGTTGAACAGTATGTAAAAAGACTTACAGACGCAATCTACAGAATATATGATTATGAGAGTATGAATCTTGATCATCTGTGCAGCAGACTTAAGAACTCTTCTCCTGAACTATATGTTGAGAATATCTCAAAACAGGTTGATCTTCTTGTTAACAGAATGGAAGGATCTTGTTTAGACAGATTAACGGACTATGAACGTCGCTTAAATACTCTAAAAAACCGTATTTCAGTTTTTGAGCCTTTATTTTATATCGAGCAGGAAGTATCAAAGGTAAAAAACTGTATGTTCAGACTTAATTCTGCGCTTGATCGGGATTTAACTCTAGTTAGTGATCGTCTGAATTATGAGAACAGACTGTTTTCTTTGAACAATTTGATTGATAAGAGACTAGGAGCTTTAAATGATCGACTAAAGTCTCTTGTTAACAGGGCAAATCAGTCAAATACTGATGACAACCTTAACAATCTGAATCAGAACTTTATAAGAACGATTACAAAGCTGTCTTCTTTAAATCCTCTGTACATTCTAAACAGGGGATACTCAATAACTTTTGATGAAAATGAGCATGTGGTTAACACTGCGTCTTTAAAAAAAGGCGATGTTATTACTACAATGCTTTGTGACGGCAGAGTAAAATCAGAGGTAATTGATATTCAGAAAAAAGAAAAGGACTCTCAATAAATGAGTTTATTTGTTAAATTTTTCCTGCTGTTGAGCCTCTGTATTTCAGGAGTTCAGGCCAGTACACTTCCTCCAAAGCAGGATAGGCCTGATTCAAAGGATATCATTTTTGATACCTCTACTTATGAAGATGTAATTGATATGTCTTATACCACATCAACATTCCATCTTCCTGCTCTTTGCAAGGATGCTGCATATGCTAAAAGCTGCAGTTTCTTTGAAAATTATTATGTAAGTAAATTTGAGCACGATTATATTGGCTACATCACTGATAACCTGAATTTTGATGATGAAAGCGACGATTTGTTTATCCAGAGAGACATTGCCTATCAGGACGTAACCTTTGATTTTCGTGTGATAAAAGAACTAGGTTTTATGTGTGCAATTGTGCTTGTAAAACAGGAGTTTTTAGATCAGAAAGCAACTCTGACTGATGTATATAACTTTAATCTTGAGACTAAGAAGTTTGTTCATTTTGAGGATCTGTTTGAAGATCCTTCTCTTGCAGCTATGACCTGCTCCAATCTTGTATTCGATAAATTCAAGGAATACGGTTATAAGAACCTTTATCTGATTAAAGCTCAAATAGAAGTCGATCCAAGAAATTTTGTCCTGCTGCCAGACGGTATTGAATTTATCTTTACGAAGGGAACAGTTGCTCCTAACGAAGTAAACTCAAGACTGTTTATCTCTGTAGATGACCTAATTACAGCTAGACCAAAGAAAGAATGGTTCCCATCTATGAAAGGTGAGGTTTTAGGCAGAAAACACGTATCTCACGGTATCAAATCCAAGCTTTTGAATTAATTCCCTCATTGCATATTAGCCTTTTGTTTTTATACAAAAAATAATCCTAATCGAAAAAAAACAAAGTTTTTTGATTTTTTCGATTATCTAATGAAAACTGAGCTTCTATTGTAGGATTTTGTATATAGAAAACGGAGTACAAAAAAATGGCTAGAGCATTTAGCTTTAGCCATCTTTTTTTAGTTTAAACTCTGCTTTCTATGCTTCTTCAGGAAGCTTACCCTGCATTGTCTTGTTTACAATGTTTGCAACACATGAGTCAGACCATACATTCAGTGAGGTCTCAATCATATCAATTACAGCGTAAACCGGCAGAATGATTCCCATCAGAGTTACAGGAATGTTCATTGAAGAGACCAGTGACAGGGTTAGGAAATAGCATCCCATTGGTACACCTGCATTGCCAACTGCGGCAAAGGTAGCGATGAATACCCAGGCAAGCATGGTATCAAATCCAATTTCAATACCGGCATTCTGCATCAGATAAACAGAGGTTATCAGAATGAAGGCAGCACAGCCGTTCATATTAATGGTTGTGCAGATTGGCAGAACAAATCTTGAAACTCTTCTGTCTACATGCAGATTATCTTCAGCTGATGCCATGGTAACAGGCAGTGTACCTGCAGATGATTTGGAGAATAGCGCAACTGCAAGTGCAGGCAGCATTCCACGGGCAATCTTGATAGGATTAAGTCCTTTGATCAGAAGTATCAATGGCAGAATTACAAACATCTGAATCAGGTTTGAGCTGATAACAACTCCAAAGTAGGTTGCAAGACCGCCTAAGATTATTCCTGCCTCAAGCTGAGTAACCAGCTGAGCAGTGAAAGCCATGATGCCTAATGGCAGAATATTGATCAGCCAGTGGATCAGGATGAATAACAGTTCCTGAAATCCAGAGATTACAGAAATCAGAGCCTCCTTGTTTTTGCTCTCCTTCATTGTGGCAATTCCAAGACCAAAAGCCGCTGCAACCAGCAGAATTGAAAGTACATTACCGGCAACAAATGGCTGCAGAAGATTATTTGGAATAATGTTCTGGATGTGCTCTAGATATGACAGTGATTCATACTTGGTTACCACATCAGCAGCACTGGATGATAATGCTGCTGGTACGTTTGCAGGCTTTATAACCGCAAACAGCACAGCTCCTAAAAGGGCTGCCAGGATTGTAGTCAACAGTGTATAAAAGATGGTATGAGCAAATATGGAGCCACCTTTAGAATTCTTTGAAAGATTTGCTAAAGTTGAGATCAGTGATACAGCAATAATTGGCACTGCAATAAAGCTGAACAGTCTTGTAAATACTGTTGCAATAAAGTCCATTACTGCATTTATGTCTGTATTACCTGCAAAACCGATTAAGGATCCAACAATCAGTGCTCCTATGTATAAGGTTGCTGTGATTGCTCTGCCTTTTCCGCTAACTTTAGATAGGGCAGTAGCGGCTGCCGCATGAATTCTAGATGTTCTGAAAAGCATAGTTTAGTCCTGGTGATATAGAGCTGTTGATAGATATCTGTCGCCACTATCAGGAAGAATAACCACAATCAGCTTGTTTGCGTTTTCTTCCTTCTGTGCCAGCTTAATAGCTGCACTGATGGCTGCACCTGAGGATATACCAATGAAAAGACCTTCTGTCTGAGCAAGAATTCTACCGTTATCAAAGGCTTCATCATCAGTAATGTCTATTACTTCATCTACGACGGTTTTATCGTAGATCTTAGGAATAAAGCCTGCAGAAATACCCTGAATCTTATGTGGTCCGGCATTTCCTCCGTTTAACACTGGAGAAGAAGCTGCTTCTACACCATAGACCTTAATGGTGCTGTTTTTCTCTTTCAGGAATTTACCTGTGCCGCTTACCGTACCGCCAGAACCTACAGATGCAACAAATATGTCTACTTTACCGTCAGTATCATTCCAGATTTCAGGACCAGTTGTCTCATAATGGGCCTTAACATTAGCCTCGTTTTCAAACTGCTGAGGAATAAAGGTATTGTCAGAGGCTGCTGCAAGTTCAGTTGCCTTTTCAATCGCTCCTTTCATTCCCTTTGATCCTTCGGTTAGAACCAGTTTTGCACCGTAGGCTCTCAGAATATTACGTCTTTCAACTGACATGGTTTCAGGTAGAACCAGTGTAACATCCAGTCCAAGATTTGCACATACCAGTGCCAGACCGATACCTGTATTGCCTGATGTTGGTTCATAGATCTTTGTATCTTTGTTGATCTTGCCAGATGCCAGAGCTTCTTTAATCATGTAAAGTGCAGCTCTGTCCTTAACTGATCCTGATGGATTTAAGGCTTCAAATTTTGCAAAGATTCTGCCTTTAAGATTGAATTTCTTCTGCAGGTTGGACAGTTCAACCAGAGGAGTATTGCCAATTAGCTCAATGGCGGACTTGTAATACTTCATGTTACCTTCCTTGTTAAATCTATTCATTTATTTAATATGTAACCATATTGAGTAACATATTCAAATAGGGAATTTTTTTTACATTAATGTTTGCACTATAAAAGAGCAGAATACAGATAAATATCTTTGTAAATCAATAAGAAAAATATATCTTGGAAGAGAGCAATTTTATAAAAAAATAAATGTTTGCTTTTGGATCATATTCTTTGTAAAAAAACGTAACATAAAAGTAAAATTGGATATAATACAAATAATTACGTATGTTAAAATTTTTTTACAGTTAAGATTTCGGTGTTTAATCAGGTAGATAAAGAATACTCATGCAAGATAACAACTGCTTTCCTTTGAACATGATTGAAAGGATCACGTCACATCCTGAAAATTATCGTTTACTGGAAAAAATTCCTCTGACTATAACAGGTGTAGATACTCATTTCCCTGTAGTTCTCAATGAGCCTCATCCAAATGAAAAGGTTTATTCTGTTGTCTTTTTAGATACAGAAACCACCGGTATGGATCCTGTTAAGAATAAAATCATTGAGCTGGGGATGGTTAAAGCTACTTTTTCCTTAGACAGAAAACTACTTTTGACTGTCGACAGATATTATGATGAGTTTGAGGACCCAAACGAGCCTATTCCTCCAGAAATCACAGAACTTACCCATATCACAGATGATATGGTTGCAGGCCATCACTTTGATGATGAAATGGTGGCTAGATTTCTTACAGGAAGACCTCTTGTGGTTGCTCATAATGCTGCTTTTGACAGACCTTTCTTTGAAAAACGTTTCAAGTCTTTAACGACTCTGTCCTGGGCCTGTTCTCTTAAGGAGATCCCTTGGAAAAAACTTGGTTACTCAAGTGCCAAACTTGAATTTCTGAATATGGTTTTAGGGTATTTCTATGATGCACACAGAGCCTATGTGGATTGTCTTGCTCTTTTATGGATTATGTACAAGGTTCCTGCAGCATTCAGTGAGCTGGTAACTTCTGCCTTAAGCTGCAGCTATCGTGTGATCATTAGAGGAAACACCTTCAAATTCAAGGATAACCTAAAGGAGAAAGGCTTCAGGTTTGATGGCGGTACGGCCAAGACCTGGTCCCGTTACTATCAGGATGAAGATGAGGCGTCCCGCGTAAAGCAGATTATCGAGGATACCTATAAAGACGGTTCAGTGGATTTTGATATCAGAATCGTCGAATATAAAGCCAAGACTCGATACAAATTAGAAAATAACTGATGTTCAATTAAGGAGTATATATGAAAGACATTGTTTCAACCGGTAAGTCCTTTTTCAAGGAATTCAGAGAGTTCGCTGTAAAGGGAAATGTCATGGATATGGCAATCGGTGTGGTAATAGGTACTGCATTCGGTAAGATTGTTTCTTCACTGGTTGCTGATATTATCATGCCTCTGGTTGGTCTTTTTGTTGGAAATATTGATCTTAAGGATCTGTCTGTAACCTTGCAGGATAAAACAGAAACTTCATCTGAAATTGTTTTAACCTACGGTGTTTTTTTACAGAATGTTCTTGATTTCCTGATCGTAGCCTTTGCAATCTTCCTGACCATTAAGGTGATCATCAACCTTAAGAATCGCATCATCAAGGAAGAGGAAACTCCTGCTGAAGCTCCAGCAGATCCTGCTGATGTGCAGTTACTACGTGAAATCAGAGACCTTCTGAAAGACCAGAACAAATAATCTTAAAAACCAGAGGATTTTCTGATCCTCTGGCTCCTTTCTTTAAATTGTCGAATAATTTTTTTCAATTTACCGTTCTTTCACTGAAATATTTTTGTAATAGGAATATAGTTAGTTACAGGTTTTAATTTGTGTTAAGGATAGAGAATAAGTGATTACCAGAGATCAGTTCCTAGGTCTGGACGACAGCAAGCTTGTAAATTTCAAGGATGATCCGAAAAGAATGCTTGTCCTGTTAGGAGACAGAGATGCGGTAAAGGCTTTAGGGCCTTTATTCTCGGATGCTTATGATAATGGCTTTGAGATTAAAATTGCCTCTGCTTACAGAAGCTTTTATAAACAGTTTAAGATTTTTGATGACAAGTTTAACGGTAAACGACCTGTTTTAGACGAAAACGAAGAGCCAATGGATATATCTTCTCTGTCTGCAGAACAGAAGGTATTGGAAATTGTAAGATTTTCCGCAATTCCAGGCTTTTCCCGTCATCATTTTGGTACTGATTTTGACATTTATGCCTCAAACCTTCTGCCAGAGGGAAAACAGCTTGAACTTACTGCAAGAGAATATCAGAAGGGCAATTATTTCTACAAGTTTGATATTTATCTTAAGAATGCTCTGAATAAATTTGGTTTTGTGAGACCTTATACAGGAAAGAATTCAATGGGCTTTGAACCATGGCATATATCTTTTGAAAAGAGAGCCTGTGAATATCTGAACGTGTTCAAACTAGAAGATGCAGTAGAGTATCTTTCTTCATTTAATGAACCCTGGGTACCGTATGCAGTAGAGTATGCAAAGACCCATTATAAAGACCTCATAGGAGCTAAAAAATGACCCAAGATGTTTTAAATACTGTAATTATTGGTTCTGGGCCAGCCGGTTGGACTGCAGCTATTTATGCCTGTCGTTCAGGACTTTCTCCTGTTCTTGTAAGTGGTCCTGAACCTGGCGGACAGCTAACCACAACCCCTGAAATCGGAAACTGGCCAGGAAGAAAGGATGCACCTGATGGTTTTTCTCTTATGCAGTCTCTGCAGGAACATGCTGTATCTCTTGGTACAAAAATGCTATCAGATACTGTTGTAAAGGTTGATTTTAGTGGGGATATTAAAGAGTTAACCTTATCCTCAGGCGAAGTTCTAAAAAGTAAAACCGTGATAATTGCTACTGGCGCCAAAGCTAAGTATCTGGGAATTCCAAGTGAGGAAAACTATAAAGGCAGGGGAATTTCTGCCTGTGCTACCTGTGACGGTTTCTTCTTCCGAAATAAGGTTGTGGCAGTTGTTGGCGGTGGTTCTGCAGCTTTTGTTGAGGCTCTTTATCTTACCAATATGTGCAAAAAGGTTTATCTCATCCACAGGCGGGAAGGATTCAGATCTGAAAAGGTTATGGTTGATAAACTACGCTCTATGGTTGATTCTGGCAAGGTTGAGTTTATCCTCAATGCTCAGATTACTGAGTTTAAGGGAGATGGCTCGAAGCTTACCGGAGTAGAACTGGATGTAAAGGGTGAGAAGAAAGATCTGGCTTTAGACGGTGTGTTTGTTGCAATTGGTCATGCTCCTGCAACTTCTGTTTTCGAAGGTCAGATTGAACTTGAGGAAGGTTATATCAAGACTGGTTTCGGTACTGCAACCTCAACTTCTGCAAAAGGTGTTTTTGCTGCTGGTGACTGTACTGACAGAGTTTACAGACAGGCAATAACTTCTGCAGGTGAAGGCTGTAAGGCCGCGCTAGATGCTGAAAAATATCTATTAGGATAATATATGTTACAGGATATCGGGGATCATCTTTTTAAGAATGAGTTTTCTTTAAAAAGAGCCCCTAAAGATACAGATTTTGTTCTTGCCTTTAAAGACAGAGATGTTTATGTTAAGGGGGATGGAAAGAACACTCCTTTAAAGTTTCCTAGAGCTTATTCTTTTCCTAAGGACAAGCTTATTTATCTTTTCTCTATAGATGAGAATGCCTATTTTCTTTTCAACGATTCCTGTTCCTCTCTTAGTATTGAGGGCTTTGAATGGCATAAGAATACAGTTCTTCGTTCTGATAATCCACGTATAGAGTGTTTTGCCGGTTTTACTGCTTATCATCTTTACAACTGGTACATGAACAATCGTTACTGTGGCAGATGTGGAGCTCTTACCACTCATTCAAAATCAGAGCGAGCCCTGTGTTGTCCGAATTGCGGAAATATTATCTATCCTAAGATTGCTCCTGCTGTAATTGTTGGAATTACTGATGGCGATAAAATCGTGGTTACCAGATATAAGGACAGACCTTATAGAGGTGTAGCTTTAATTGCCGGTTTCTGTGAGATTGGTGAGACTCCTGAGCAGACTGCACATAGAGAGGCAATGGAAGAGGTTGGTCTTAAGATTAAGGATTTAACTTACTGCGGTTCACAGCCTTGGGGGTTGGATAGCAATATTCTATTTGGCTTTATGGCGAAGGTCGATGGTGATACTGCGATTACTCGTGATGAAGGTGAGCTTGCGGAAGCTTTCTGGATCAGCAGAGAGAATATTGATGAGATTCAATCTACCATATCATTAACCAAAACCATGATTAGCAATTTTAAAAAATATGGTTTTGCTCTGAAGAAATAAAATGATTTCAGAAAATTAGTTCTGCTTTGGAGTAAGGCTTTAAATAAAAAATAAAGCATAGGTCTGACCTATGCTTTTGGTGTAATATTCTAATCGTCTTCGGTTGGGTACTGCAGGAACAGTTTTCTTTCAAGACGCAGAAACTTGTAGGCTGTTTTACTTTCTTCTTCAACCTTCAGAGCATCAAATCTTCCGTATCTTACATCGGTCAGAAGCTTGATATCTGACTCTGTTAAATCTTTTAATGCCGCTGTGTACTGTCCTAGGAACTGATTTGCCAGAAGTTCATCCCAAGGATATACAGTAGAGATTGATCTTAGAATAAACATGGATAAGGTATCCAGGCAGATCAGACATTTCTTCTGCAGTAACTGTAGAAAATCCTTTGCAAGTTCTCTGTTTTCGGCGATGTTATAGAAATCCAGTGAAGGTCCGACTGCACCGTCTGTATAGGCAATTGATGCCTTTGACTGATCATCATGTATACGAATGAATTCAGGTTTGATTTCTGCCTGCTCTGAGTTCTTGAGAATAAGCTCCTTCATTTTTTCTGAACAGAGGATAAGAGGCTTTTTATTCATCATGGATAGAATGTCGGTAACATTATCCATGCCGTTTGCCTCCTCACTATCTGGTACATATACACATAAGGTTGCAAATACTTCCTTCTCTGGAGGTCTAATAACCTTGTGTGCATCTGGAGGACACTCTGGATGGTAGCGCTCTGGCATTGACATTTTCTGTATATCTCCTAATTTGTAATCGTATATCCTTGAAATTTTACCAAATTAATTGGTGTAGATTTTAATCTTTGTATATTTAAATTTTCACAGCGCAAATTTTTTTCAAAGTTTTGTGTGGTAGAGTAACGGAGTGTATAAAAAATTGTTGAATTAGCTCTATTTTATGTATTTTTCAATTCACAAATTCTATAATCTCAATTAAAATACAGTATTGCATTACATTTTAATAACTATAAAAAGGAGTTTCTTGTGGAAACCCAGGAAAACGCACTACAGCAGCCTGTAGAAAATGCTAACGAATCAGTCGTAGAGAAGAATACAGAGTCTGGTTCTCATTTTGAACATGTAAAAGAGTCATTGGAGCTTCTATATAAGTCTTTTCCAAAGGCATTTGTAAAGGAAGGTGACTGCAAGCCTTTAAAGATTGGTATCTTTGATGAACTTAAAGAAAGAATTTCCGGTATTGAAGGTCTTTCTGTATCAAAGGTGCGTGCAGCGCTACGCCTATATACTTCACGTCTTAAGTACCTTTATTCTGTAAAGGAAGGTGCTGCAAGAATTGATCTTGACGGTAACGAATGCGGTGATACCGTTAATGCTGAGCATGCTCAGTATGCTTCTGAAAAAATTAAGGAAATCAATCAGAAGCGCAAAGCCACAAAGCCTGCTAAGAAACAGAATTCACCAAAGAAGTTCTTCAAGAAGAATGGTCCTAAGGGAACTAAGAAAACATTTAAGGTTGAAGGTGATAAGGCCACAGCAGAGTCTTTAAAGAACGGAACTGAAGTTATTGTTTTAAGCTCTGAACAGCATTTTGTAAAGGGCGTTGTAGCTCAGGATGCAGTTAAGGATACTGTTTACGTTACCCTGAAATCAGGTCTTACCGTAAATCTTCCATTAGATAGGGTATTACTTCCAAAAAAGGCAAAGTAAGGCACTAACTTAAAGTGAATAAATTAGCAAAAATAGCACTGGCCTGTATGTTTGCCGGTGGTTTAGGTGTCTGTGAAGCAAAGCTTACCATTCCAACAGCAGATCAGATGCCGGTTCTATTGCCAGAACCAAGGCATGATACAGCCTGCTCAAGAATCTACAATTTCTTTACCAGAGCTCACTATAAGATTGTCAATGTGGATGACAAGTTTGCAACCAATGTGATTGACAGACTTATGTCATATCTGGATTATACTCATTCCTTGTATACTCAGGGTGAAGTAGATCTTATCTATGCTAATACCAAGGGTATAATAAACAGTCTGGATAAATGCTATCTGAATTATCCATATGATCTTTATAATAAAAATATAAAAAAGCGTTACGAGAAATACAGCTATTTAATTGGTCTTTTAGATTCTCCTCTTGATCTTAAAAAGGATGATTCTATTGAACTTGACCGAACCAAGGCTCCGTATGCCGCTACAGAAGAGGAACTTAAGAATCTGTGGCTTAAGGAGCTTAAGAATGAATACGAAATACAGCTGTTAAACGGCAAAACTCCTAAAGAAGCAACAAAACGTATTAGAAATCGTTACATAGCTTCTATGAGAAGATTATCTCAGATAACCTCAGAGGATGTTTTCTCTGTATTTGAGAATGCCTTTGCCACAGCAATTGATCCTCACACCAATTACTTCGGACCTGTAGAGTCAGAGAATTTTAATGATGATATGAATCTGTCCCTAGAGGGTATTGGTGCGGTTTTATCTCAGGAAGATGAATATACTGTTATTGAGTCGATTCTTCCTGGTTCTCCTGCAGAAAAGTCTAAGCAGTTAAAGCCAAAAGACAAGATTATCGGTGTTAAGCAGAAGAACGGTAAATTCGAGGATATTATCGGCTGGAGACTTACTGAAGTTGTAAAACAGATTAAAGGAAAGAAAGGCACTAAGGTTACTCTGGAAATAGAAAGAGGAGAAGGTGCAGCAACTAAGACCTTTAATGTTGATATTGTAAGAGACAAGATTAGACTTCAGGATAAGGAAGCTAAGTCTAAGGTTTACAATTCATACAGCGGCAAGAAAGTCGGTGTAATTACTATTTCTAGTTTCTACACAGATCTTCATCTGAATGTTAAACGAGAAATTGACAAGCTTAAAGCTCAGCATGTAGATTCTATTATTATCGATCTGAGAAACAATGGCGGTGGTTTGCTACCAGAGGCAGTATATACCACAGGTCAGTTTATCAAGTCAGGCCCAGTTGTTCTTGTTCGAGATGTAAACTCAAATGAGGTTCCATACGAGGATGATGATCAGAATATTGATTACGATGGACCTCTGGTTGTTCTGATTAATCGTCTATCAGCATCAAGCTCCGAAATTATGGCTGCAGCTCTTCAGGATTATGGAAGAGCTCTGATTGTAGGAGATACCTCATACGGAAAGGGCACAGTTCAGCAGAGTCGACCTCTGACCAGACTTTATGATCTAAGTGGCTCTGATCTTGGTTCTATTCACTATACAATTGCCAAGTTCTATAGAATCAACGGTGGTTCAACACAGCTTCGCGGTGTAACTCCGGATATAGTTCTCCCAACTATGATTGATGTAACTGAACTTGGAGAAAAGAATGAGCCAAATGCTCTGAAGTGGGACAAGATTTCAAAGGCTGATTATACCCGTTACTCTGATCCTGACAGATTTGTTGACAGATTAACAGAACAATATAAGTCAAGAATCGAGAAAGATCCTGTATTCAATGTAATCAAATCCGAGAGGGAACGTTATTTCAAGCTTAAGGAAGGAAAGGTTATTACCGTAAACTTCGATAAGCGCAAGAAGCTCTTTGATGAAGATGAGAAAACTGCTCTTAAGAATACAAATATCAGACTCAAGGCTATGGGAAAAGATCCTGTTAAATCTGTAAAGGATCTTCCAACAGATTTTGAATATGATGATCCGATTCTTCTTGAGACGGTTAACATCGCTTCAGACTATGCTGACATGATTACGAAAAAATCTGATGTCCATAGTATTGTGGCGCGTAAGGATGCAGAATAAATAATAAATAAAGCCCAGCTGAATGTTGGGCTTTTCCATATTTTAAAAGGTGATTTATGACAGCAGAAAAGCGTAATACCTACAAGGCACAGAAAAGAACAGATTACAAAGCTCCTAATTTTACAGCAACAGATATTGATCTTACTTTTACACTTGATGACACGAAAACCATTGTCAAGAACGTAACCAGATTTAAAAGATTAACATCTGATGCTAAAGCTCCTTTGATCTTAAATGGAGAAGAGCTTAAGTTAAACTATCTGAAGGTAGATGGTATTAACTATAAGTTTAAAGAGACAAAAAATGGTGTGGAGATACCTTCTGTTCCAGATGAATTCACAGTTGAACTGGAGAATGAAATTAATCCATCTGCCAATTCTTCCTTAATGGGCTTATATAAGTCAAACGGAACTTTCTGTACGCAGTGTGAGCCAGAAGGCTTCCGCAGGATCACTTATTCACTTGACAGATCTGATGTTCTTGCAAAATATCGTGTAACCATTATCGGTCCTGAATATGGCTGCGGAGTCCTACTTTCAAACGGAAATCTGATTGAAAGGGGAACTAAAAAGAACCGTCCTTATGCAATCTGGGAAGATCCATTCCCAAAGCCAAGCTATCTGTTTGCTCTTGTTGCTGGTACCTTTGATATCGTGTCTGACACTTTCACCACAATGTCTGGTAGAAAGGTTGCTCTTGAACTATACGTAGATAGAGGAGCGTACGAACGTGGTCTTTGGGCTATGCAGTCTATCAAGGATTCCATGAAGTGGGATGAGGACCGCTGGGGGCTTGAGTTTGATCTGGATAATTTCAAGGTGGTTGCTGTTGATTTCTTCAATTTCGGTGCCATGGAGAACAAAGGTCTTAATGTGTTCAACTCTGTTTATGTAATGGTTGATCCTACCTGTGCAACTGATACCGCTTTCTACAATGTTCAAAGTGTAATAGGGCATGAATATTTCCATAACTATACTGGTGATAGAGTTACTCTAAGAGACTGGTTCCAGCTTTCACTGAAGGAAAGTCTGACAGTTTTCCGTGATCAGGAATTTTCATCAGATGTTGCTAATCGAGCATTAACCAGACTGCATGCAATTAATGTAATCCGCGGACCTCAGTTTGCTGAAGATGCCTCTCCAATGGCTCATCCAGTAAGACCAGAAGAGGTTATGGAGATGAATAATTTCTATACAGTAACCATTTACGATAAGGGCGCTGAAATTATCCGCATGATCCATACCCTGATTGGCGAGAGCAGATTTAAAAAGGCTCTTAATGACTATCTGCATAAGTATGATGGACAGGCGGTAACCATTGAGGATTTCCTTTGCTGTTTTGAAGAAAGCGCAGGAGTTGATCTGTCTCAGTTCAGAAGATGGTACACTCAAGCTGGTACTCCTCACGTAAAGGCTTCCTGGACTTATGATGAAGAGAATAAGAATCTGGTACTGAAGCTTTCTCAACATACTAATCCAACTCGTGATCAGCAGGTTAAAGAGCCTTTTTATATGCCAATCAGAATGAGCTTCTTAGACAAGGAAGGTCATGATGTTCATCCGGCAGAGCTTTCATCAGACGGCTATATAATTCTGAATGAGAATGAGCAGGAATACCGTTTCACTCTGGATAGGGATACTTTACCTGTTATTCTTCGTGATTTCTCTGCACCAGTTAAGCTTGATGCTCCATATACAATGGAACAGCTGCAGCATATGTTGTCTTTCTGTGATGATGCTTTTATCAAGGTTGACTGTGCAACTACTATGCAGAACCGTTATATTCATGACAATCTTGAGAGTGCTGCTGCTCAGAGTGTTTTAAAAGAGCCTGCTGAACTGATTGCTTCCTACAAGGCTATTTTAGATAGTGTTGATTCTCAAAGTGATCTGATTCTGATAAATGAGACTCTAAAGATTCAGAGTATTGCTAATCTGATGGAAACATTTGATAAAATCAACATTGATGCAATTAAATATGCACATGATGCTCTTGAAACAAAGGTTGCAGTTTCACTTGTTAATGAGTTTGTTGAGCTTTATGGAAAAATCAGAGCTTCAAGCGCAAACTACAGCGTTGCAGACATGGGAAGAAGAGCCATCAACAACTCCGCTTTACATATGATTGCCGTAGCTAAATGTGCAATGGATAAGAAGAAAGAGGCTTCAGATATTGTTCTGAATCATTATAACAGCTCAAAGAACATGACTGATAAGCTTCAAGCCATGACAGATGCTGTTCATCTTGATCTCGAGTGTAAAACAGAGATTCTGAAGTCTTTTGAAAAAGACTGGTCAAAGGATGCTTTAGTATTTGATAATTTCTTCAGAGTTCAGGCAACAGTTCCTAACAAGAGTGCAATCGATAATGTTAAGAAACTTCTGTCACATCCTAGCTATGACGGTAGAAATCCTAACAGAGTAAGAGCTCTGGCTGGTGCGTTGGCTTTATCTAATCCTGTGGCTTTAAACGATATTTCAGGTGAAGGTTATGATCTTCTGTGCAAGCAGATTAGTGTTTTAAACGATATTAATCCTAGTGTTGCAGCTCGTATTCTGACTCCGCTGTTAAGCTTCAGAAGACTTGATGAAAAACGTCAGGGAATGATTTTAAATAACCTTAATTCTCTGATGCAGATGCCTAAGTTGTCACGTTCTATTTATGAGAAAGTAAGCACTGCCTTAAAGGAGTAGAGCTATGTTTGGAGAAAATCGCTATCGTTTCTCTCTATCCATGAGTAAACAGACTTTGCTATCACTTTACAAAGGTGCCTTTCAGAGGGTTAGAGTCCGTACTTTTGAGGGGCTGGTAATCGATATTGATGCCAATCATCTTAAGAAATTTACAACCGAGGACGGTATTCACGGCATTTTTGAATTGGTTACCACCAGCTCAAACAAGTTTGTTAAGCTGATTCAGATCGAATAATTAAGGAATTTTTATGCAGTTTATTCCATACAGTCTCTATCCGACTTTGGTCCGTCCATTTCTGTTTATGCTCGAGCCTGAGACTGCTCATGATTTAATTATAAAAGGAGCTAAGGCCTGTTCTAGTAAGACACTGCTACCTTTATTTTCTCAGAATATCGAGTTTCGTCCTGTCAAGGCAATGGGACTAGAGTTTAAAAATCCTTTAGGACTTGCCGCCGGTCTTGATAAAAATGCCGAGGCTGTGGATTTCTTTGGAGCCTTAGGCTTTGGTCATATTGAGGTTGGAACAGTCACTCCTAAGGCTCAGGACGGTAATCCAAAGCCAAGAATGTTCAGAATCCCAAGTGCTCAGGGCATAATCAACCGTATGGGCTTTAACAATAAGGGCGTTGATAATCTTGTAGAGAACCTAAAAAAACGCACCTATGAGGGTATCTTAGGTATCAGTATAGGTAAGAACGAGACAACTCCCCTTGATAATGCTGTTGATGATTATCTTTTCTGTCTTCGTAAGGTTTATCCTTTTGCAGATTACATTGCTGTTAATGTTTCCTGTCCAAATACCCCAGGACTTACAAAGCTTCAGGCTAAAGAGCCTCTCTACAATCTGTTAAAGCCAATCAAGGCAGAGCAGAAAAATATAAGTGCAACTTCTGGGCGATATGTTCCTTTGGTAGTCAAGTTTTCTCCTGATTTATCTGATGAGGCTTTAGAGAATCTTTGCTCTGTTTGTCTTGATCTTGAGATTGATGGTTTAACCTGTACCAACACAACTACAAGACGAGATATTATCAGTGGCATGGAGCATGCTCAGGAATGGGGAGGTCTTTCCGGAGAACCTCTGAGAAATATAAGTTCAGAGACTCTAAAAAGAGCAGCTAAAATCATTGATAAGAAGATCCCTATTATCGGAGTAGGTGGTATCTCAAATGCAGTCAATGCAAGAGAGCGTTTAAGCGATGGGGCAACATTGATTCAGATATATTCTTCTCTGATTTATAGAGGTCCTGCTGTTATTAAAAATATCGTTAATAACATTTAATTATCTCAACATTGAGATTCTCTTCTGACCCTGCCTTTTATTTTTGTGCAGGGTTATTTGATCTCTTCTCAAAAAAATAGTTTTCCCATAGTCATAACACTCTCTTTTGTATCTTTATTTATATTTTCAAAAATAAGAGGAACGTGGGCAGCCTTATACGTATTGTTATATGTTCTGAATAATTTTGAAAACAATATAAATAGGAAAGGGGAGAGATGTGAAAAAAGAAGTAATTATTTAAGCCAATCTAATTTTACCAATCTATACTAAAACTATTATCTGTCTGTTAATCTAATTCTAAGAAAAATAATTATCAAATAAATAATCTAAATGATAAAAAAATAATCTAAATTTAATTTATATAAAGTAAAAAAATAAGACTAATATAATTTTATTCAAGTAATATTGTCTCAAAAGAAAAAAAATAATAAAAAATAGTTGACATTTACAAATAAAAATAGCTAAAAAGTGTGATGCACAGATCAGTTATTAACAAATAAAAGAATTTTTATTTTTCATTTAGTTTATTTTCTTCAGTTTATAAGCTAAAATGAAAATGAATTACAAATTACAAAAAACTGAATAAGGACAGCAAAAACAGATGGTTATTAGCCCTCAGAATGATTGTACATGGACTTATCACGATGGTAAGTTAAGTATTAATCTGACAACAGATGAAGGTAAGTCCTATCTTTTCAAGACTAGGTATAACATCGAAGATTTGTTTGTTCGTCCAGACAGTAACAGTCAGTTCTGTATAGAAGATGCAAATTTATTGACTGACTACCAAGATGGTTTGTATGAAATTTTAAAGAATGAAAGTTTTGCCCTTGATCTTGGACTTAATGCAGTAGCCTGTGAGAAGTTTACAAGACCAGCAGCTCCAACCAGCAGGTACTTTTTAGCTCTTGACCGTCCTGCTTTTGAGTTTGCAAGGGGAGATGTTGTAATACTTTATTCAAAAGCCGGTACAGCAGGATATTGCCTGGTTCTTGAGGAAAGAGATGCTGACGGTATGGTTAGACTGATGCTTCTTTCAGAGGAGCTGATCTTAGACAAGGAACAGAATAGAGGATATCAGATTGGAATGATGATCAGAGTTTGTCCAGAGTGCATTGGTGATATTTATACTGGAACAAATGATCGTCGTGTTAGATACGCTTAAAGAATTTTTCTCCTAATTTGCTGTAGTTCTTAACGTTAGTTAAGACCATTCTCTCCCTCAGGGACGCTCCATCCTTGAGGGATTTTTTTTTGATCCTATTCCTGTTAGAGTCTCTCAGATATTGATCCTGTGTTAGATTATCTTTGATCTTATATTCTGATCAAAGCTTATTCCTATAGGGTAATGAGAGTATATATTCAGTATTATGTTCGATAAGACATCGATTGCAGCCTAGATTGATTATGTGGGGTTAAAGTTCTAATGATTTTATAACGGAATTTTTTATTTTCTTTGATCCTGTCTCTTTAATATAAATTGGTCAAAAGAGGTTTGATTGATCTATCTTGTGTTTCCGCAAAAAAAAGAAATGGAATTATCTAGGCTTTTAAATTAGCACCGATAGCTACCAGTTCTTTTGAAGTGAATGCTTTCTTCTTTATGAAGAAGTAAGTTATCTGAATGTGCTTCTGATATCAATGTAAAATGAAAGGGGAGATCTGTGAAGGCAAATGAGGTTATAACAGACCTAAAAAGACCAGAGGCTACATGTTTTATGTAGCCTCTGGTCTTTCTTTGCTGTAGTAGTTTCCTACCATTCTCAGTCCAGTTTTACTGAACTTTTTTTATTTAAAATCTGTCGAATACTGATTCTATTTTTTTGAAAAAATCTGATAGTTGATCCTGTTTTGCTGTAATAAATAAGCAAATTCCAAAAGTTATTATTAACTGATCTTTCTGTATTATCTTCTGACAAACTAAGTATACATTATTTAAGTTTTCTTTATAACCTAAAAGTGTGAATAACTATATATTTTTAGATAAAAAAGTTACTTGTAATTGTTTGAACTTAACAGCGGTAAATATAGCTTTAATCATTGTAAACGTAAATTCTGAAAATTCTAAAATAAAAAAATGAGAAAAGTGGTAAATAAACTTTGAAATTACATCGAATTATGAAAGTAAAATGACTTTATGAAAATGTGGTAATTGTTAAAATATATTTGTATCTAACTTATCTTGTAAATGTATATAACATTCTGAAATATAAATAAAATCTCTATATATTATGCGATTTCATAACCATGATTTAGGTATATATTATTATTAAATAAATTGATATATTTCATAAAATAAAACAATGTAATTAAATTTACAAAAATGAAAATATTGAAAAGAAATTTAATTACATAAATATGGTCGTTAAACCGGTTTGTGAAAATCTTATGTATTATGCCCAAGATTTATGTTTAAGATAGAGTAACGTAAAATAATATAATACATTACAAATGTAATATAGGTTTATACATTATCAATATGCTATTTACTATAAAAACAAGTAATAATATATTTACTTATAAATTATAAAATGTAATATATATTGAATGCTTTGAAATAATGTTAATTAGATTTAATAGATCCTAACGAGAATGCTCTAGAATCGATTTCTTTTGAGTTTTGGTAGTAATGTATATATAAATCTTTTGGAGTTAATACTGGAGTATATTTGATTATTTTTTGAGTGTTTATTTAAGTATATTTTTTTGTTTTATGTTTTGCTTTCAGGGATGGGAATTCTCTCCCCTACCGTTCTGTTCAGAGGAGCTAATCTGTCTTTTGGGGATTGTTTTATCTTTTGATCGGATAAATTATGTTGGAGACATTTTAGAGTGGATCTTTTTTAATTAGAATATCTAAGGAATAGACTTTGGAAACAAGTGTAAACGGAGTTAATTAGCTAATTAATTTATTGCGAAGTCTTATTTGAGCTACTTAGGAGTGGTCGGTAATGCAGGGTTCGAACCTGCGACCCTCTGGTCCCAAACCAGATGCGCTACCAGGCTGCGCTAATTACCGACTGAGGCACATTATAGGGATGTCACCCTTAGGTGTCAACTCTTTTTTTTGTTTTAATTTAAATTGAATAATATATAGTTCAACTGAATATCTTATCTGACTTTTGGTGCTTATATCTTCTTATTATTGTTTTATGTCTCTTTCTTTTGTTTAAGTCTATACACCATGTATATATGTAGTATGTTTTGTTTTGATTTTGGGCGAAAACATCACTTAACTTAACTTTGAATACATCTTGTCGAGATTTCTTGAATATAACCGGTGCATTAAAGTTTGCTTATCTTTTGTAACTGATTCTCTAAGCTAATATAAATGAACTATTTTCTGGCGTTTCTAGACTCAGCCTTAATGAATATATTGTATTAAAATTATCGCGGTCCACTGATAAGAGGAACAACAAGTACAAATAGAGCTATTTTCTGATCTTAGTTTTTTAATAAGGAGAAATATGAGAAGGAGAAATGAGTTAGTGTGGTTACTTGAATGGTCGGTAATGCAGGGTTCGAACCTGCGACCCTCTGGTCCCAAACCAGATGCGCTACCAGGCTGCGCTAATTACCGACTGAGACACATTATAGGGATCCGCCTCCTTTGTGTCAACTTTTTTTTTATGAATTTTGTTTTAAATTTATCTTTGAATTCAATTAAATAGCATATATATCCCATTTAAGACGTTCTGCTGTTTATTAAAAAAATAAAAAATAATCAATAGATCTTTTTTTACTTTTCCTACTTTTATTCTTTCTTTTTCTGAAAATTTGATTCATCTCTTAATTTAGTATGAAATTTCTTCCTATATTTAATATACAGTCACCTAAAATCGTAAGTGATAAAAATTATCAAAAAGTAATTTTTTTTAACTAATTGTTTTATCGAAAAATTGTTAAAAAGTTAAAAAAAAAATTTTGAGAAATTGATCACAATTGATTTTTTGTGATATAGTTCACGTACTCCTTATGTTTGTTTGATTGTTGTCCCCTGATAAATTCTTATTCAGGGGATTTTTCTTTCTGGCCTCTTATTTTATTTTCTCCTCTTAATCTCACTTTTATTGTTAACCTTTTGACTATATTGTGTCTTTTGCTAAACTACTCTTAGTTTTGATCGTGAATATATTTTGCATAAGTTTTCGGTAGGTATAATGCTGAAAAATTGTATGGAGTCATAAGGTTATGCAAATTTCTAACATAAAGAACTTAAAGAAGATTTCTCTTGTTGCAGCTTTCGCTATTTCCTCTGCATTTGTATTCAATGGATGTGCTGCTGTAATGGTAGGCGGTGCTGCTGCAGGTGCTGGCGCCTATATTGGTTCTGATAGTCGCACTGTTGATAAACAGGTTGATGATCAGAAGATTTCAAAGAATGTATTAAGTATTCTGAGAAATGATGCAACCAGATCTGACTATAAGGTTTTCCGTGTTGACTGTGTTGTCTTGAATGGTAATGTACTTCTTGTTGGTGAAACTCAGGATAGAGAATATCTTTCTGAATGTCTTGAAAAGATCAAGCATGTTAAGAATGTTAGAAGAATCTTTAACTGTGTAGAAAATATTCCTCCTGTATCTTCAGGTACAGTTGCTTCTGATGCCTATATAACCTCCAAGGTTAAGAGTCTGCTGCTGTTTGGTTCAAAGATCAGTTCAGGCAGATTTAAGGTATATACAGAAAATTCTGTTGTATATATGATGGGTTATGTAACTCGCAATGAGGCTCAGAGAGCAATCAATCAGGCTCGTAAGGTTGACGGTGTAAAGAAGATTCATCCTATTTTTGATTACATGGATGAGACAGGAACTCCTAATTCATCAGACGGTGCTCCTGTTGTTGGAGGAGAATCAGCAGGAACTTCATCTGCAGCCTCTCTGAGTTCATCAAACGAATATCCTCAAAGCTCATCTTCAATGGCTGCAGAGGTTCAGGGAAATGTTGATAATGGCGGAGCTGTGCTTGAAGAGGATGAGAATCTGTTAGCTCCAAGTGCTCCTGCTCAAGGCTTCTAAGGAAGTATGTATTTGAATCATGTCTTCTAAGAATTCAACTTTATTTTTTGTTGATGCCTACTCACCTAATGAAGGAGATAGTAATCTTGTTTTAGAGTATGGCATTCTTCGCTGGTCTGAAAACAAATCTGAAAGACCAGAGGTATATGTTCATACTTATCTTAAGCCTCAGGTAAACTATAACCGGATTCACTGGTCTGAGGCGTCAAAGATGAAGATCTCCCGAGATTTTATTGAAAGCAAGGGTGATCTTCCTGCTATTGAAGACATGATTGATGCTGATTATCTTAAACGGAAGAATGTTGTATGTTTTGATGTTTCAGCAGAACCTTTTTCATCTCTAACCTGCAACAGTGAGCATGTTTTCTCTATTGTCGATGTGTTCGCTGATATTTACGCTGATGATGAGAAAGCCCAGTCCTGTGACACACTGGCAAAGATGTGCGATTATGTTGGACTGATTCCAGACGATAACCGCAATACCAATTACACTCCACTGCTAAAGCGTCTTCATCAGATGGCTGCTCTATGGTCATTTCTTGAGGAGCTTCTCCTGAATCCTAAACGCCGTAAGTCAATTTCTGCCGGCGGTATCCAGCCAAGTTTTATCTGGCCTCTGCCTGAGTCCAAGGATGTCTGGTTTGAAAATGATCCTAAATCCTTTAATGATCTCTCTGACCGGGAAATTACAGATTTCTTCAGTTCAAATCTTGCCGATCGGCTTGACTGGTTTGAAATGAATATGTATGCCTGCGACTGGCTTTTTAACCGTCAGCAGCGACCTTTTGCAAGAGAACTCGCTGGACAGAGAGAACTTGCTGAGTTTATTTTTCAGAAGATCCTGTCATTTAGAATGCAGATTTGGATTCTGATTTTTTATTCTCAGTTTTTCCATAAAAAAGAGGATTCTCTGACCATTGCAAAAAACAGAGGAGATTTCTCTGTTTTAAGACCAGCTGGTATAGAAAGTTTTACCAATTTTATTATTGATAATCTTGATCTGTTTTTATCTGCAGATCAGAAAGCAAGTTTGATTGCCTCATTAATTAATCAGTCTCTTCACGAGAATGATTCTGTTCCTTTTGAGCATTATGATTATGATGCCTTAAGAAAGAAGGATCATCGTGCTCCTGAAGGCCCAAGACTGTATTTTACCAGTTCCCCTTCACACGGAAGTGCTGCAGAATGCTATAAGGAAATACGTGATGCTACCGGCAGAACAATTTATATGCGTTTTGAAATCAAGGGAAGAGGTAAAGAGAGGGCTACTCATATCGATACCGTTCTACACCATGTAAACGAGCTTATCAGAGAGGCCTCAAATCCATTTTCTGATATCTGGATGACTCCTGCATTAAAACTGTGGATTCAGTACATTACAGGAATCAATTTTACTGATATAGTAAGACCTCAGAAAATGAATGATTCTGAACTTTTGAATTCTGCAAGAATCACTCTAAGAAAGATAATTGAAAGAGAAGCGAATCCTTATCTTCAGAAGCTTTATGCGAATCTGAATGACTGTGGAAAGCTTATCAAACAGGAAAACATCGATGTTCCTTCAAAAGGATTCAACTTCCAGGGAATATCTGTTGAGGTTATGATTGTTCCATCCTCAAAGATGGGCTTTATTAAGAGATTATTTTCTTTTGAATAATATCAGATTATTTATCGCTGTATTTCTGTCTCTATTTTTGAGTTTTAGCTCATATGCTATGTCACCTGAAACATCAGCAGAGTCTATTGGTGAATACGCAAATGGATGTATCAAGGGTGCAGTGGAGCTTAAAGACGGCAAGAATTATCAGGTTCAGCGCTGGGGAAATTCCCGCAATTTTGGTCATCCTGAGCTAATTGACTATATCAACAAGTTAGTAGCTAAAGCAAAGAAAGCAGGTCTGCCGGATCTTCTTGTCGGTGATCTGTCTAGACCTTTGGGCGGCTCATTCGGTTCAGCATCAAATCATGGCTCTCATCAGATTGGTCTAGATGTTGATATTTCCTTTGATTTTTCCTCACCTCGCAAGAGCCAGTATGAACTTACCCATCCTGAGGATGTTTATATTGTTGATACCAAGAACAGACCAACCAAGTTCTTTGATAACAACCGAGTTGCCTTGCTTTACATGGCGGCTCAGGATCCTCGTGTTGAAAGGATCTTTGTAGCTCCTGGCATTAAAAGAACTCTGTGTCAGATTTATGAAGGCCATGACAAATCCTGGCTACAGAAAATCAGACCCTGGTTCGGTCATAGAGGTCATATGCATGTAAGACTCGGATGTCCTGTAGACAGTCCTGCATGTGTAAGGCAGGCAAAGGCACCTAGAGGAGATGGCTGTGGTGCAGAACTTGCCTCATGGTTTGTTCCACCTCCTCCTTCAACAAAACCGGCCAAGCCTAAGGTAAAACCTAAGAAGATTCCTCCTGCAAGGTGTCAGGCTATGTTTAAAGAGAATAACTATAATTAGTTCATATGGAGCGGATAATCTTCGCTCTATATTGAGGTCTTTTTTTCAATATATCTTTTAAAAAGCCAGAAATTGGATTCTATGCTCTTTGAGTCCTGATATGCCCTCATACATCAAGAAATCTGTTTCGCCTGTAAAATAATTCCTGTTTCTTCTCTAACATTCCTTTTTGGTGCCTATAGTTTGAGGTAATGAAGTTATCCAAAAGTCCTAAAACTGTGCAAAAGTAACATTATTTCTCTTTGCTAAAGAATATCTTGTAAACTCAACACTATATTTTACAGATGTATTTTGGAGTTTTAATGTTAAGTGTTGCTGTTGTAGGCGCGAGTGGATATGCAGGTGCAGAATTATGCCGCATTTTCAGTGCACATAATGAGGTTTGTTTAAAACACCTGTATGTATCAGAAAATTCACTTGATAAGAATAAGAAGATTTCAGATTTGTACGGTTCTTTAAGAGGTCGCTGTGATCTTGTTCTAGAGCCAATGAGTGATCCAAAGTCTTTAATTGGAGAGGTCGATGCCGTCTTTCTGGCAACTGACCACAAGGTAAGTCACGATGTAGCTCCTGTACTGACAGCATCAGGAATCGCTGTGTTTGATTTATCTGGAGCCTTCAGAATTTCAGATCTTAATGTTTTTGCTGAAGCTTATGGTTTTGAACATGAGTATCCAGAGCTTTTGGCTTCCGCAGTTTATGCTCTGCCTGAGTTTGTTGATCTCAAGGCATTACGTGCCACTAAGATGATTTCTCTTCCTGGCTGTTATCCTACTGCTTCTCAGTTGGCGCTTCGTCCTCTGATTGACTCCGGGCTTTTGGATCTGAACTATCGTCCATCAATCAATGCGGTGTCTGGCGTATCAGGAGCAGGAAGAAAAGCAAAACTCACCAATTCCTTCTGTGAGGTCAGCTTAAATGCCTATGGAGTGTTTACTCATCGTCATCAACCTGAAATAGCAGAACACCTTGGAACTGAGGTTATATTCACTCCTCATTTGGGTGATTTTAAACGCGGTATTCATGCAACAATAAATGCAAAACTCAAGGACAATGTAACCGCCGAGCAGGTTAAGAAGGCTTTCGCTGTATATGACAACAAGCCTCTTGTAAGAGTAAAGGAAGGTATGCCAAAACTTATGGATGTTCAGTATCTTCCATACTGTGATATTGGTTATGCCATGAAAGATGGCTATATTGTAGTATGTTCATGTATAGACAACCTGTTAAAAGGGGCTTCAGCTCAGGCCGTGCAAGTTTTCAATCTATACTATGGATTTGATGAGCTAAAGGGACTCTTTGGTTAATCTGAAGAGATTTTAGTGGTATTTTTGGTAGATCATAAAAGATCTTCAGTTGAGTATCGTGTAATGACTGAAAATACTGTTGTTATAAAGCTAAGTGGCAAGGCTCTGGATGGACAGAAAGAGCTGGGCGAGCTTTTTGCAGCTGCTCACTCTTCACGTGTAGTGATTGTCCATGGTGGCGGTGTTGAGGTTGATTCCCTGTTTAAAGATCTGAATCTTAAGGTAGAAAAGAAGAATGGTCTTAGAGTCAGCCCAAAGGAACATATGCCATTTATCAGTGCCGCCCTTTGCGGAATGTGTAATAAGAAGCTACAGGCTTTAGCTGTAAAGAATGGTCTCAAAGCGATCGGTATGATAGCAAGTGACGGCAATTCTTTAGGTGTAGAGCAGCTTTCTGCCGATCTTGGTATGGTCGGAAAAGTTTCCCCTGTATCTGCTGATTACATAAATATGCTTCTGGACGGTGGCTATACACCTGTAATCGCATCTGTTGCATTCGATTCTGAAGGACAGATGTATAACGTCAATGCAGATGATGTAGCCTCAGCTATCGGACTTCTACTGTCTGCTCCTGTCTATTTTATTTCTGATGTGCCTGGGGTTCTGGATAAGGAAGGCAAGCTTATACCTTCATTAAATGAAGCGCAGCTGGAAAGCCTTATTGCAGATGGTACCATCAGTGGCGGTATGCAGGTAAAGGTAAAGAGTGCTGTTGAAACAGCCAGATTCATCGGTAAGCCTGTTTATATCGCATCCTTTAAAGATCCTTTACTAAAAGAGATCGTATCTTCACGGCATCGGCTTGGAACTGCTATTGAACTCTAATGAGAGTTATGGAATTTCAGGTTTAATTTTTTTTCGTGGAGAATAATATATGCCACCTATCACTCAGGAATCATCCTTCTACATACTGGATGAATTAAAGAACAATACCTTGGAAGAGATTTACGATAAGATTGCAGATCTTCGTGCTGAGCACAAGATCAGCGATGAAGAGCTTATTGCAATTAAAGATTCTCTTGTTAATCTCAATCAGATTTTCCTAAAACAGGAACATGCAAGTTTTACTGTAAGACAGGCAACACTGGCTGATGTAGATGCCCTGATGGATATGATTGAATACTGGGCTAAACAGGGACAGAATCTGCCTCGTAAGCGTAACGACATAATTAGAGGCATTCAGACCTTTGCTGTTTGTGTTAAAGACTCTCAGGTTATGGGCTGCGCCTGTCTTTATGTGTATGATTCTGGTCTTGCGGAAATCCGTTCTTTAGGTGTTTCTCCTGTGGTTCAGAGACAGGGACAGGGCAGAGCTATTGTTAATTATCTTTTAAAGAGAGCTGCAAAGATGTTTATCAAGAGAGTCTTTGTTTTAACACGCTCTCCTGAATTTTTCTCAAAGGTTGGTTTCCAGAAAACTGTAATTGAAGCTTTGCCTGAGAAGATTCTAAAAGATTGTGAAAACTGCCCTAAACGTGCCACCTGTGATGAAGTTGCATACATTTACGATGTTAATAAGGAGAATGCATAATGAAGATTACAAGAAAGACCTTTGATGAGGTAATGTTCCCTTGCTACAACCCTATGAACATGGTTATCAAGAAGGCTCATGGGGCATACATCTATGATAACAAGGGCAATAAATACACTGATCTTACCTCTGGAATTGCAGTTAATCTTCTTGGTCATACTCCTAAAGGTGTAGTCGATGTTATCAAAAAGGCCTCTGCCAACCTGATTCATGTAAGTAATATCTTCTGCAATGAATATACTCTGACCTTAGCTTCAAAACTTGTAAAGAAAACCGGTTATGAGAAGGTATTCTTTGTAAATTCTGGTGCAGAATCAAATGAGACTGCCCTAAAGCTGGCCCGTAGAGTTGCATTTGATCTCTATGGCGAGGATAAGAATGAGATTATCTCCTTTAACAACAGCTTTCATGGCAGAACTTTCTTCTCGGTAACAGTTGGTGGTCAGGAGAGTTATTCTGACGGTTTCGGTCCAAAGCCTGCAGCTATTACTCATATTCCCTACAATGATACCAAGACCTTTGAGAATACTATCTCTGATAAGACCTGTGCTGTGATCCTGGAGCCTATTCAGGGAGAAGGCGGTATTATCACTGCAGATAATGATTTCTTAATTAAGGTTAGAGAGCTTTGTGACAAATATAATGCAGCGCTGATCTTCGATGAGGTTCAGACTGGTGTTGCAAGATGCGGAACTCTGTATGCCTATGAGCAGACTCCTGTAAAGCCTGATATTCTGACTTCAGCCAAGGGCCTGGCTTCAGGTCTTCCTATAGGTGCAGTTTTAACCTACGATAAGTTTGCTTCTCACTTTGTTCCAGGAACCCATGGTTCAACCTTTGGCGGTAATCCTCTGGCATGTGCCGTTGGTGCATATATTATCGACAAGGTAAGTGAAAAGTCATTCCTTAATAAGGTAAATAAGACTCATGATTATATTGTTGAGAAAGTCTCCAAACTTAATGAGAAGTATCATGTATTCAAGGAAGTAAGAGGTAAGGGCTTATTATTAGGTCTGGTACTAGATGATCAGTATGCAGGTAAATCATCAGAACTTCAGAAACTCTGCTTTAAACACAAGCTGTTAACACTTACTGCTCATGCCGATGTTCTTCGCCTCGCTCCTGCTCTGAATATCAGTCATAAGGTTGTAGATGAAGCTATTTCTTTACTGGATAAGGCTGTAAAGGACTTTGTTGCGGAATAATTTTTAATTACCGTTTTTTGAATTTTGTTTTTTCGTTAATCACCAGTAATGTTTTTTATTGGTGATTTTTTTCACGATTATTTTTGAGACCTTAACTATGTCTGTTTCCTACAAAGATACTCATGATTTTACCAGCCAGGAGCTTGAAGAGCTTTTTTTGTCTGTAGAATGGTCTTCCGGTCATTTTCCTGACAAACTGGTTGTAGCCATGAGGAATTTCTCCACTGTCTTTTCTGCCTGGGATGGCGATAGGCTCGTTGGAATGGTTTGTGCCATGGATGATGGAATTATGAATGCGTATGTGCATTATCTCCTGGTTAATCCTGCGTATCAGCAGCAGAAAATAGGCAGGACTCTAGTATCCATGATCAAGGAAAAGTATAAGGACTACCTTCGAATTGCAGTCATTGCTTACAATGATGAACTGCATTTCTACAGTGATTGCGGGTTTGTAAAATCAAAAGATGCTTCTCCAATGTTTATCACATCTCTTTGGACTTAATAATTTTTGATCTGAAAACGTGTGTAGGTATTCTTCCTCCAAATCTTAAAAAAAAATGAGATTTGGCGGAAAAATAATTCTAAGAGATAAATAAGTCATCCAAAACAATCTGATTCTGAATCAGACTACTGTATTGGTTTTTCTTAAGCCCGAAGGTTGTAATTATTACAAGTTGTATTGTCCCTTTGTAATTAGTGTCTCTCCTAAATGCTTCAACCTTGTTGCGTAGTTTTAAATCATAATCTTTGTCTATTGAGTATTCTCCGGTTGAGAATTTGATTTCACAGAGATTAGTTACGTGGTCTCTTCTTGATATAAGAAGATCGATCTGCGCTCCTTGTATCTCTGTATCACCTCTTACATACCATGAAGATTCTTCTGAAAGAACCCCTGAAATACCTAGCTTCTTCTTGATTGAAGTGACGTGATCTCGGCAGATTTGTTCAAATACAAGTCCTTCCCATGTTCTTTTAGCAGGATTATCAACTGCATTACTCCAATAATGCTCGTCTTTACCGTAATTGTCTTTTATGAATTTAAAGTAGAATGAGGTATAGTAATCACATAGCTGGTACAGGGCATTTTTTTTCTTTTTATTAAAGAAGTTAGATATTCTGATAAATCCAGAGAGTTCAAGATTTTTAAGAATGACTGATAGTTCTCCTCCAGTTTGTCGACCCGTTGATTTAAGTAGTTCCTCTCTTGTTAATCCACCTTTTTTCTTACTTAAAGATTCAACAACTTTTATATAGCTGGCACTGTTTGTAAATAGAGTTCTGTATAGATGCTCAAATTCATCACTTAATTCTCCTCTATCTGTGAAGAACAATGCATCGACATTCTGTGATAGGGATAATTTACTGTTCAGAAGGCTCAGATAGTATGGGATTCCTCCCATAATCATGTAGCATTGAACTATATCGTATCGAGACCATTCTATATTTTTTGACTGAAGGTATTCTTCAACCTCATTTAAGGAAAATGGTTTTAGGAACAGTTTACAGGTCTGACGATTAAATAAACCACCCTTATTATTTGCTATTTTTTCATCCATCCATGAGGTTGCAGAGCCGCAGACAATAAATATAAGATTTCTTCTTGTTGAAGCCCAGTCATTCCAGAACCACTCAAATGCTGCAAGAAAACTGGATTTTTGAGTGTCCAACCACGGCATTTCGTCAAAGAAAATAACCTGCTTTTCATTTGTGTCTAGCGTTTCAAGATAATCTCTCAGACTATTAAAAGCTTCAAACCAGTCCTTTGAATTCAGTTTATTAACTCCATTCTGTCGAGACAGAGAGGTATCAAAAATTTTGAGTTGAACCTCTTTCGGCTGACCGTAGGATCCTGTTATCTTAAAGGCAAATCTGTTTTCAAAATATTCATTGATAAGATAGGTTTTACCAACACGTCTTCTTCCGTAGACAATAACTAACTGAGCCTGATCTGCATTCATGCATTCGTCAAGCCTTTCACATTCTTTTTTTCTTCCAATTATTTTTCTGTTCATATGATTAAGCATAGCTTTAATAGCTTATGATTTCAATTATTATTCCTCCAAATCTTAAAAAAAAATGAGATTTGGCGGAAAAATAATTCTATGTGATTAAAGAAAGAATGCAATCAACGCTATTATCATCTGCTGTGAAAGGTGGAATCTTGCTTTTTCACACAAAAAAAGAGAGGAGTCTTGAGAATAGCGAATTGAAGAATCTGGTAGGCAGTCTTAAGTGAAGTGTTGCTTATTTTTGTACTGCAACCAGATTTTTTTTTGAGAATTATGCGGTTAATTGTTATGTGGTGCAAAGAAATCGATTATTTTCTGAATCGCAAAATCCATACGTTTGGGATCTGAAAAACGGTGATCTGCCTTTTCAACCTCTACAAGTTCAATAATATTCTTTTCTGAAAATTCTTTTGCATTCTCAATTGGCACGCTGTCATCAAGTGTTCCGTGAATCATTAGAATGCTTTCTGCATAATCAATGTAGTCAAAGGCTGCAATTTCATCATCAATTATCTTTAGAGATTCAAGGAATTCATTGCTGATCTTCATCTTGCGATCACGTCCTGCCAATACTTCTTTTCCTTTTGAAAGCTTTTTATGATCATCTTCAGAAATGGTTGAAGACATGATGTCGTACAGTTTAACTGAAGTACTTCTCAGCGCTATTCTTTCAAAAGGATTGCCATGATCTTCTATGTACTTTAGGGTATTAAAACCACCAAAGCTTACTGAATAATTGTATAGAGCCTGTGCCTTTAAATGTTCTCGTGCGTAGTCAATAACCAGCTGCAGGTAGGTCTGACATTCACTTATAAGGAGTTTTTTTCTTGCATCCTGACCGTGACATGGCCAGTCAAAGGTAATTACACCAAATCCTTTATATTTTGTATCAATTCTTTCTGCGAATTTTTCGACGGATTTATTGTCCTTAAAGCCACCAAATCCGTGAGTTGCAATTACTACTTTATCAATTGAATGTATATCTTTGTCGTAGAATAATTTGCAGCGAACGCTGTAGCCCTTTTCGTTTATATCAAATAGCTTTTCCATATTCGTCCTTAAAAAAATACATGAACGATTATATTGCAAATTCCTCAGAAATACATATACGAATGGTGGTTGAGGCAATTTGGAGCTTAAAGACAGAAATGGCCTCAAATCATATCAAATCATAGGATGTGAGGCCATTGATAATGCTTTACAGATTTTTCTATTCTTCTGTTATTGGTTTATGTGTCAGCAGCTGATATATGACTCTGAGGTAGATTTCATGCAGCATATCAAGCTGTTTTACACTGACTCTTTCATTAACCTTATGGATTAAATCTGAGACTGGGCCAAATTCGACTGTCTGTGTCCCCAGTGGTCTTACAAATCTACCGTCTGAGGTTCCTCCTGATGTTCCCAGATCAGGGGTAACCTTGGTAACAGCTCTTATTGAATTATAAAGAGCGTCAATAAGCTCACCGTCTTTGGTTAGAAATGGCTTTCCTTCTTCACGGAATTCCATTTCACAGTCAATCTTAAGTTCCTCTGCAACCCCTCGGACGTGTTTTTCAATCAGAGATGGTGTCTGAGAGTCATTCCATCTGAAATTACAGCGAAGAGTACAGGACCCGGGAATAACGTTATCTGCTCCGGTTCCCGCTTTTATATTTGATACCTGGAATGAGGTAGGAGGGAAGAATGGCGTTCCGTTGTCTATCGGATTATCCAGCATTCCCTGAATGAAACGTGATGCTTCAAACACCGCATTTTTAGCATGCTGCTCTAAAGCAGCATGTCCCTGAATACCATGTACGGTGATTGTTGCATTCATATCACCTCTGCGTCCATTTTTAATGGAGTCGCCGAAGATCTTGTCGCATGAGCACTCACCGATAAGACAGTATGTCGGAATCATATGATGCTGTTTCATATAGTCAATTACGTATGGAGTTCCTCCAACAGCATCTCCTTCCTCGTTTGAAGTCAGAAGCAGTCCTATTGTGCCGATATGACTCTGATTCTGTTTTACATATTCGCACATGGCAGTGATCATTGCTGCATCACCGCCTTTCATATCAGAACTGCCTCTGCCGTACAGATAAGGCTCTCCATCATAATCGAATATTTCACCACAGAAAGGTGGATGATCCCATTCTGCGGCATCTCCTGTTGGAACCACATCGGTGTGGCCCAGGAAAAGCAGGAAAGGGGAGCCCCGTCCGTGAGTCGCAAGAAGATTGGTTACACCTTTCTCTTCGATGGTATAACAGGTGAAGCCCAATGGCTTTAGGATCTCCTTTATCAGATCCTGACACCCATTATCATCAGGTGTTACTGATTCAATTCTGATCAGCTTCTGTGCCAGCTCAACGGTACGGGATAGCTCCATTTTTCTTCCTTACTGTTCTGTTGATGTCTGAAGCTGCTCGTTTGCTTCAGCCTTTTTCTTGTCATAGGTTGCAAAAATATTAGCCAGGATGGTTCCTGAGATTGAGTGCCATACGCAGGATACTGCTGATGCAATGGCCGCCTCTGCAGAGGTTGGGAAGAACTTACCGCAAAGACCAGTTGCAAGACCTGCATTCTGAACTCCAACCTCGATGGCGAGAGTTCTCTTCTTGGCTGTTGACATCTTGAAGGAACGGCCTGCAAAGAAACCTAGCAGATAACCTAGAGCATTATGACAGAAAATGCACAGGAAGATTACAAGTCCTGACTCAAGGAATTTCTGTCCGTGGTAGGCAATTACGCCACCAACAATTAGTGCAAAACCGATTACAGCAACGCCAGGCATGATCTGACGAACCTTTTTGAAGAAGTCAAATTTGCCGAAAATGATGTTACACATAGAGCCGATGCCTACAGGAACAATAGTTACCATCAGCATAAACTGGAACATGCTCCAGCCGTCAATATCAATACGCTGACCTACCAGATAGTTAACTAGAAGAGGTGTTGCAACAGGAGCAACAATTGTTGATACGGTGGTCATGCCAACTGAGAATGCAACATCACCCTTACACAGGAAGGTCATAATATTTGAGGAAACACCACCAGGGCAGCAGCCAACAAGAACCAGACCTAAAGTTAAACCGTCAGAGAGATTGAAGGTGGTTGCAAGTGCAATTGCAATCAGAGGCATAATTGTAAACTGTGCAATTGTTCCAATCAGAATATCAAATGGTCTCTGGGCCAGAATTCTGTAATCCTGTCTGCCAAGAGTCATACCCATTGAGAGCATAATGATGCCAAGAATAATAATCTGGGTATTGCCTTTTACAAAAGTACATGAGGATGGTACAAAATAGGCGAACACACCTGTGCCGATTACGAACAGTGCTGTGTATTTAGCAAGTATTCTGCTAAGTGTTATTAGAAGTGACATTTTTTTTCCTAAAGTTAGTTTGTCGTTGTCCAAGTGTTTTTTTACACTAACTTCATATTCTACGTATCGAAATTTAAAAGCAATAAGCCCCACTTTTTTTGAATAAAATGCATTAAAACGGAGCAAATTAAAGGTATTGAATGATCTATTTTGGAAATACTATCAGATAATATGTTTTATTTTGGTGCTTTTTCAGAAAAAATAGAATAGTGATAGTAGTTTCATTTTTTGATCTTTTGAGAGAATTTGTTCTTAAGATAAGGATAATTGTTGCGGGTTGTGTGTTATTCTTAGAGTATGTGTATATATTTGTTAGAGATTATCCGATTTGATTACAAAAGAACAATTTTTAAATTACTGCTCCTATCCTATTAAGGCCTTATCCTCTAAAAATTTTTATTTTGATGTTTTATTCAGAATGAAAGGCTTTGGGCTTTTATATCTTCTGGCTTTATGTGTAATTCTTACTATTCCTGCTAGTGTAAAGATCAATCGTGTTCTCGAGATTTTTCGCGGTATTGAGCTTCCTAGAATAGTTGCTATGATTCCTCCTAGCTATGTTGCTCAGGACGGCTCTTTCAGACCTCTTTCCGAGGATAATAGCTACAAGGAAATTTTTACCACCGATGGTACTCTTGCTGTTGTCTACAATGTAAAGGATCAGCCTTTATCAGAAAATGCCCAGAAGGCGATTGTAGAGCTTAACTCAAAGACTATTTCTGTAAAAGCACCAACCCAGAAAACAGTAGTAAAGTATACTGATCTTGTAACCACCGGTACAAATTTTGACCCGCTTGAAACCTCAAACGTTGTAGATGCCATATTTGGTCTGGCAGTACCTTTTGTCTTTGTATTTCTTTTATGCTGGTTTTTCTGCATTCTTGTGTTTAATTCACTCGTAATGGCTGTTTTATCAAAGTTTCTTTTTGTTTTTGTTGGAAAAATAAAGACGTCATTCGGCAATACCCTAAGACTATGCTCATTTGCCAATACTATAGTAGGCATACTGTTATTAGTAGAACTCATTCTGAATGTTAAGCTTCCATTCAATCTGATCATGCTTCTGCCTATGGTGTACATGATTCTTTTTGTTAGGAACTTCAGGTCTGAACTTGAAAAGAATGGTGTGGAAGAGTTTGTCAGAAAATACACACCTCAGGGGACAACAATCAAAAATTATGATAGCGAGTCCACACAGACATCACGAAGAGACATTTCCGACTTTACAGATGGACTTGATTCAACTACAAATAAAGGTAGGACCACTGTAGAAGATTCTATTGAAAATCATTCTGATACAGAACAGAGGCAGGAGGAGAAAAACTCAGAGACCTCTGAAGGTTCTACTAATGCCAAGACCAACTCTAAGTCTTCGGATAATTCTGGTGATGGACCTGGATATTTTGCTCCATAAGGATTTTATATGCGAAAGGTTTTACTTTCTTTGGCTTCTGTTTTATGTGCGTTTTATGCCAATGCGCTTGAGATTACGATAGAGAATCAGACTGATGCTACAGTGGTGATGGCCTTTTCATATCTTGATAACAAGGAAAACGACTGGGTCGTTGATGGCTGGTATAACGTTATGCCAAAGCAGAAGGCAAAGGTTGAGCTGGACAGCAAGAACGATATCTACTATCTTTATTCCGAGTTTTCCAATGGCAAGAAACTTGAGGGTGGAAAAGGAGCTGTTGATCTGAAGGTTAAGGATCGTTCATTTTTCTATAAGCAGAAACAGATCCCTGATGATGTAGACAGAAAGGTAAGTTTTCTGCGTGCAAGAGGCAATGACGGTCACGCTCTAATCCGAATTAAGTAATTTCAAGAATATCATGAATGAAAAAGGACCTGGTAAGGTCCTTTTTAAATCATAAAACTAGTCTTTTTCTCCAAGCTTCAGCCAGAGTTTTGCAAGTTCCAGGTTGTCCTCAAAGGTCTGAGCTCCGCCTGTAAAGCCTGATTTGTGGATAAAGGTCATATTCTTAAGTCCGGTTGCTTTATCAAGCTCGCTATCGTTAAGCCCACGCCAGGAGGCTGGTGCGGATAGTCTGTTTTTAAAGCGCTGTGCCTTTGATTGAGGTAGAGACTGTACTCTCCATCTCTGGTTCCTGTCAGGATAAACAGCAATCAGACAGTCTTTGAAGATCTCCGGATTGTTTAGGACTGCACTGGTCCAAGGCAGTCTCTCATGCATAATCAGGATTTCTCCTCCTGCATAAGCCTCTATAACCTTGGCCACACCACTTTCAGTGTGCAGTGCGTTGATCGATGCATTAAGGAGTATGGTCTTTAGCATCTTTACAGTCTGGTTAAATGATTTGTCCTGATCACTTCCAACTTTGTTAGGCAGATTCATCATAGCAACAATGAATGGAATATCAGCTGTAGCCTGATAAAGTACATTTAATTTGTTGACTATATTTCTTTCGCTTTCTGTTTTCGGATCTGCTATCTGATCGACGTAGCCTGTCAGCTGACCATTGTCATTTAAATCAATCATTGTCATGATGTCTTCATCTATTCTGATAAAGGCATTGTCGATAACTTTTGCTGAAGGGCGGAATTCAAGCTCCTGCTGGGCTACTTTTTTAAGGTAATCGTGTCCGAATTTATCCCACATCAGACCTGCGGTGGCATATTTGACACCATTGCTTCTGCACAGTTTAAAATCCTTAGAATGGTGGTCAAAATGTTTATCGTCATTGATATTAGATACATCAATAACAATATCTGCCTTTTCAAGCTCAGATGGGTCACGTGATCTTATGATTGAGGAAGTCTCAAAAAGATATGTAAGAATGGCGCATGCAGTAGTTTCATCTGCATGGAAGGTTCCGTCATGGGTAGCTATTATCATTTCAACTCCTTAGCTGCGAAAAATTCTATCACAAAAAAGGATGACAAATCGGTAAAAATTGCTATTATGGGCGCACTGTTCACTATTTATATCGAATTATGTTAAAAGATAGCAAAGTTTATTTGGCTCCCCTTGAGGGACTCGCTGATGGTCCAATGCGCGAGGTTTTATGTGCTCATGGTGGTTATGATCTGTGTTTCTCTGAATTTATTCGTATTACAGATCTGTGTGTTTCTGAGAAAACTCTGATACGTGAGATTCCTGAGTTTTTAAATGACTGCAAGACTCCTGACGGTACAGATCTGCGCGTGCAGTTTCTTGGCGATAACCCTAAAACTTTAGCTCTGTCTGCCGTTAAAGCTCATAAACTTGGAGCAAAATCCATCGATATCAATTTCGGCTGTCCTTCAAGATTTGTTCATCACTCTGGCGCTATGCTCTTAAAGGAGCCTGAACTGATGCATGAGATTATGTGTACTGTTCGTGAGGCTCTTCCTCCAGAATGTGAACTGTCTGCAAAGGTCAGACTTGGTTTTGCGGATAAGTCAGAAGCTCCTGAGGTGATTAAATCTGTTGCAGTGGATGGTGTTAAGGAAATTACAGTTCACTGCAGAACAAGAAAGGATTTGTACAAGGAAGAAGCTTTAGACTGGGCCTCCTTACGTAATCTTCACGAATTAGCTCCTAATGCAACTCTGATTGCAAATGGAAATATCAATTCTCTTGAGGATGCTATAAAGTGTAAGGATATTACTCTTTGTAATGATTTTATGTGTGGAAGAGGGGCTTTTGCTATTCCTAATCTTGGACATGTAATTAAGGATGGTGCAGAGCCATTCTCAATTGTTGATATTCTTAAAACTGATGTTGAGGTTATCGAGGTATTTGCCAAGTCAAGACCAACAGAAAAGATGGTTATGGATAGAGCCAAGCAGTTTTTAGGTTATGCAAGAGTTCACAGAAGAAAATTAAATCCATTTTTTAAAGTTTTCTGCAAGTGCGTAACTGTAAACGATGGACTAAAATTATTATATGACGAGATAAAACGTGAGGAGCTAAATTCTAATGATAACTAAATCTAAACTCGTTTTGTTTTCTGCCATTCTTTTAGGCAGTGCTGCTTATGCTGATACACAGATGGCTTATTTCCCTCCTGTGCCTGAATCATGGAATGTTAAGGTAGAAGGAACCTCAATTGAGTATTCTTCACCTGTTAATAAGAAAACCCAGCCCCAACCTAAAACCAAGATTCGTTTTCAGTACACCAAGACTACTCAGGACAAGGATGCAACTACCCTTGCTGAAGAGTATGCAAAGGATAATGAATGTGGTGCTCCAAGAGAACAGGGGAAGGCTTTCTTTACTATTTCATGCCCAAATATAGCAAGAAATGCTGTTATTGTCGGTGAACCTAACAATATGTATTTTATTGAACTGTCCGGAGAAGTAACTGCAGAGGCCAAGAATCTCATCAATACTTATGTAACTTCAATTGTTAACGGAAAGAGGACTTTTGAAGACAGAGAGATTGGAGAAAAGATATCTCGATAATTTTTTGAGAGTTTCTTTTTTTATAAAGGCCTGGCGGTTCATACTGAAATCCTCCAGGTCTTTTTTATTGCTTACCAGAGGTGCTGTTATTTTTTTGTGGAAAAAACAGGCTTGAAAGAATTCCAAATGTTAAAGCCACTCCGATCACAATCAATGAGGTGTATACGTCAATATCAATACCTACTCCGAAAAGATGCAGAGATGCGGCTGCAGCAAGTTTGAATGAAACAAAGAACAGCAGAAAGATAACCGCTTTTTCCAGATGCACAAGGGCGTTTTTCAATGCATCAAGAATAAAGAACATTGAACGTAGTCCAAGCATTGCAAAGATCATACATGAGTAAACTATGAACGGATCCTTTGAAACAGCGATAATTGCGGGAACAGAATCGAAGGCAAACATGACATCAGATGTTTCAACAATTGCAAGACAAAGAAACAAAGGCGTTGCGTAGAACAAGCCTTTTCTTTTTAACACAATGTCTCTGTTCTCTTCTTTTTTCAGCTCTTCTTCAACATGTTCTTTTGAGATAAAGAAATTGTGTCCGTAGAGTTTTGGATAAAGTGGAAGGAACAGCTTTACAAATCTAAATGCGGGATGTGCCGAGAAATCTGATATTTCAGAACCATCCTTTTTCTTTAGCATCAAAACTGCAGTGATGGCAACTATAATTGCGAATACAATTTCCACGTACGGTCCAAGAGCAAACAGGCTTGTACCTATCAGTACGAAAATCAGCCTGAATACAACCGCTCCAATAACGCCCCAATACAATACTCGGTGAGTATAGCCTGATTTGATTCCAAACCAGGAGAATATGGCCATGATAGCGAACAGATTATCTACTGATAGTGCCATTTCAAAGGCGTAACCTGCAAAATACAGTGAAGCCGCCTCAGCAGAGAAATGGAAGTAAAGGAAGATACCAAAAGCTACACCTATAGCAATCCAGAATAATGTCCATAAAGCTGCAGCCTTAATTAAAATCGGTTTGTCTGCTCTGTGAGCAAAAAGATCAATAATCAGACCTGAAATTGCCAGAAATGTGAAGATTATAATTGTTTCAGTTTCAAATCCAATGTGAACAGAATTCTGCATATTTCTTCGTTACTCAAAAAAAATGGTATGTGTTTTTTTTCACATACCATTATCTTCGTTTATCCTGGTAAAACAAGATTATTTAACAAAATTATAGTTCTGTAATGGATTTCCTGAGAGGTATCTTGAGGTGGCATCTGCAAGTGGTGAGGCATCAAAGCAGCTGGTGGTTCCTAAATGACAGGTTGGACCATCTGGTCTTGCCAGAACAAGCAGAGTGTCCTTGTCACAGTCACAGGTAATTGATCTCATATGCAGAAAATTACCAGACTCCTCTCCCTTAGTCCATAGCTTCTGTCTTGCTCTTGAGTAGAATGTTACATAATGGGTATCAATGGTTTTCTGGATAGATTCCTTGTTCATGTAGCCCATCATTAAAACCTGACCAGTCTGGCAGTCCTGAACAATTGCAGGGATTAGACCATTATTCTTTTCAAAATCCAAATCGTCAATATTTTCAAAACCATGGAAATATCTAATCACGGATACAAACTCCTTTTCCTTTTAAATAATCCTTTAGTTCAGGAATATGAATTGTTCCCTTATGAAATACTGAAGCGGCAAGAGCTCCATCTGTATTTGCAACTTCAAAGGCTTCATAGAAGTGTTCCATTGTGCCGGCACCACCGGATGCAATAAGAGGAACACTGCAGATTTCACGAACTTTTTTTAGCTGCTCTAAATCATAACCATTGCGCATACCATCCTGATTCATCATGTTCAGAACAATCTCACCTGCGCCTCTCTTCTGAACTTCTTTTACCCACTCAAGAGTTGTCCAGGCAGTAGTGGTTGTCTTACTAACATCTCCGGTATATTGTTTTACCTGATAGTTATTAAGGTCCTTATTATAGTATGTATCGATTCCTACAACTACACACTGAACTCCGAACTTGTCAGCAAGTCTTGTAATCAGAGTAGGATCTGCAAGAGCAGGAGAGTTGATGGAAATCTTATCTGCACCATACTGCAGAATGGTTCTGGCATCCTCAACTGATTTGATTCCTCCTGCAACTGCAAAAGGAATGTTTATAACCTCTGCAACCTTTGCAACCCAGGATTTATCCACACGACGGTTATCTGATGAGGCGGTAATATCGTAGAAAACCAGTTCATCCGCACCTTCATCTGCGTATCTCTTTGCAAGGTCAATAATTGATCCCATAACCTCATGGTTTCGGAACTGTACGCCTTTAACAACTACTCCGTCTCGAACATCCAGGCAGGGAATTATGCGTTTTGCCAGCATTTAATTGCCTCCTCAACAGTAAATTTACCTTCTAAAAGAGAGCGGCCTAGAACGACTGATTTAGCTCCTGCTCTGGCAACATTTCTTATATCTTCAAGAGAGGAAATGCCTCCTGAGGCAATGATGTCCAGATCTGGGTATTTTGCATATAAGGATGCATACAGGGAGTTGTTTGCCCCCTTCATCATTCCGTCTTTGCTGATGTCAGTTACCAGTACATGTTTGATATGATATGGTAGATAATGACGCAGAATCTGATCCAGTGTGGTATCAGAAGTTTTCAGCCAGCCGTGAGTTGCAACATAAGGAACATCGTCTGTAAGTCTTACATCCAGTGCAAGAGTAAAGTGTTCCGCGCCAAACAGCTTTAACCATCCTCTGACTAGATGTGGCTGTTTAACTGCAACTGAACCTACAACTACGCGTTCTACGCCAAGATCCAGAAGATTTCTGATATCAAATTCTGATCTTATACCGCCTCCCGTCTGAATTGGAACAGGGGAAGCTTTAACAATTTTGCTGATTAGGGCTCTCTGTCTTAAAACAGGATCTTTGGCACCATCAAGATCAACAATATGAATAAGTTCGGCTCCCTGATTGGCTGCATCGTAAATTCTCTTTATAGGATCTACATCAAATATTGTTTTCTGAGCAAAATCGCCTTGTTTAAGACGAACGACGTGACCGCCGGATAAATCAAGTGCAGGGATAATCAATTTTTTGCTCCTAGAAATTCTTAATAAAGTTTGTCAGTAACTGTTCACCTGCTGCGGATGACTTTTCTGGGTGGAATTGAACTCCCATAAAGTTATCCTTTGCAATTGCTGAAGAAAATTCTGTTCCATAGGTGGTTTTACCAATGGTGTAATCTCCGGTCTGCATTGCAAATGAGTGATCAAAATAGAAAAATGCATCCTGTTTTATATCAGAAAACAGAGGATGATCTGTGTGATTAACTGTATTCCAACCCATATGAGGGAGTCTCAGACCGTCACATTTAAGTTTTACACACCTGGCCTTTACAATATCAAGACATTCAATAACACTGTCCTGACCTAAAGGAACTTCCTCTGAATCTGTCGCCTGAATCTGCATTCCAAGACAGATTCCTAAAAGAGGTTTTTGGGTTTCAAGAATAAAGTCTCTGAGTTTATATTTGTTGATGCCGTCCATTACAGCGGCTGCAGTACCAACACCAGGTAGAACCAGTCTGTCTGCATTCTGTAGCTCAGAAATCTCAGATGAAACTATGGCTTCATATCCGATTCTTTTAAATGCCTGAACTACTGAATTTAGATTGGCAGATCCTGTGTCAATGATTGAAATCTTCATGTTTAAAGTTTTCCTTTTGAAGATGGCAGTTCATTTCCTGATCTTGCAAGAGCAACTCTAAGTGCTCTACCGAAGGCTTTGAACAGTGCTTCTATCTGATGGTGAGCGTTGCCTTCGCTTACATACATGTGAAGGCTTAATCCCATGGCTACAGCCAGTGCGTGGAAGAAGTGAGGCACCATCTGGGCAGACATCTGACCAACCTTATCTCTTGTGAAATCTGCGCAGAAGTCAAATTTAACGTGAGGACGTCCTGAAATATCCAGTGCAACAGTGACATTATCCTCATCAAGACAGTCTGCAAATACTTTTGCATAGACTTCATCCATAGGCAGCACAAATCCGAATCTACCGATACCTCTTTTATCGCCTAAGGCCTTCAGTAAAGCTTCACCTAAGGCTATACCGGTATCCTCTATGGTATGATGGTCGTCAACTTCCAGATCACCTTCAACTTTGGCATCAATGCTGATTCCACCATGAGTGGCAATCTGATCGAGCATATGGTCGAAGAAGCCGATTCCAGTGTCAAAGTGAGAGCGTCCGCTATGATCCAAATCAACAGTGATTTTAATCTTTGTTTCACGCGTATTTCTTTCAACAGTTGCTACTCTTGGAAGAGAACAAAGCTCGTCTGCAATTTTGTCCCAGCCCATGTTTACAGGATCATACTTTATAGGTGTGATCCCCATGTTCTGTCCCATCTTTACATCGGATTCTCTGTCTCCAATGAAATAGGATTTTGTTCGATCCCAAGAGGTGTCTTTTAGATAGTTCATTACAAGACCAAGCTCAGGTTTTCTGCAGCTGCAGTGATCTTCAGGCTTGTGAGGACAGATTAGCACCTGTTCAAAATCAATACCCTGACTCTCCAGGGTATTTAAAATAAGTTCATGAGCAGGAGTAAAGGTATTAAGAGGGAAAGACTCTGTTCCCAGTCCATCCTGATTTGACACCATAACAAAGGTATATCCTGCAGCCTGAAGCTTAAGCAGGGCTGGAATCACGTTTTTTTCAAACTTAACCTTAGATAGGGCATCAACCTGATAATCCTCTGGTTCGGTTACCAGGGTTCCGTCTCTGTCGATAAAAAGGTATTTTTTCACACTAAATCTCCAGACTCTTCAGGTAACGCATCAGCTCTTCAAGCTCGGCATCAGAACCAATGGAGATGCGGACACAGTTCTTTAAGCCAGGTTTTGTTTCAAAGGAACGTAGAATAACCCCCTTTTGAACCATTGCATCGAAAACCTTTGGCCCATCCCTGAATTCAACCAGAATGAAGTTGCCAACAGACTCAAATGTCTTAACAACAAAAGGCAGAGTATTCAGAGCTTCTTTGAGTTTTAGTCTTCTTTCATTGCACTTGGCTACTCTGTCACGTGTCATTTCCACACCGTGATCAGACAGGGCCTGAACCGCAATCTGAGCCACAGGATCTGCAATTGGGTAAGGATCTATTACCTTTAGCATTGCCTTAATAATGTTTTCATTGGCAATAGCAAAGCCACAGCGAATACCTGCCAGAGCAAATGCTTTTGAAAGAGTTCTTGTTACAATCAGATTCTCGTAATCTTTTACCATTGAGGTGTAATCGTCAGACTCAGATGCAAACTCAATGTAGGCTTCGTCCATTACAATCAGTGTATCTGGCAGTGCTTTTAGCAGTTTTTCAAGTTCTGACTTTTCAAAGATATTTCCTAATGGATTGGCAGGAGAGTCGATAAACACAGCTTTGATTTTGAATGAACTGCTGTTTACTGCATCAATCAGTGCCTGAGCCTTTAGAGAAAAATCAGCTTCTCTTTTTGCAGTTGCAACCAGTACGTTATTAGTATTAGCCGCAACTTCATACATACCATAGGTTGGCGGAGCAATAAGAATTCCCTCTGTACCAGCTTCGCAGAAGGTTCTGATTATAAGTCCTATAACTTCATCTGAACCTCTGGCTGCAAGTACCATTGATTTGTGAACACCTGCATAATCTGCATATCTTTCTATTAAATCTTCAGGCTGACAGTCTGGATATCTGTTGAGAGTTGATGAATTTAAAAAGTAGCCTTCTGATTTAGGAGATTCGTTTGCATTGAGGAAGTTATGACCATGACCACCAATACGACGAGCTGATAAATATGGGACAAGCTTCTGTACGTGTTTGGTAATTATTTTTTCAAAGTTCATATCATTATCCTCAGTTAAATGTCTTTTACTCTTACAACTACTGCGTTTCTGTGGGCATCAAGTCCCTCTGCAGAAGCCATAGAGGTGACAGTTTTTGCGATTTCCTTTAATCCTTCCTGTGAAGCTCTCTGAATGGTATAGCGTCGTCTGTAGTCATCAGTTCCTAATGCACTGAAGGTTTTTGCATAACCATAGGTTGGAAGGGTATGATTTGTGCCTGATGCATAGTCTCCTAATGATTCAGGAGTATATGCTCCCACAAATATAGATCCTGCGTTTCTCAGTTTATCAATCAGCTCATCCGGATTATCAATCTGTAGAATCAGATGTTCTGGAGCATATCTGTTTGATAATTCTGCTGCCTCATCAAGAGTATCAACCACAAGGGCGGTACTCTTTGATAATGCTTTTTCAGCAATTTCTTTACGAGGTAGCTTTTCAAGCTGTTCCTCTACTTTAAGCATTACCTTCTGCGCAAACTCTTTGCTTAAAGCAATAAGAATTACCTGAGAGTCTGGACCATGTTCAGCCTGAGATAGCAGATCTGCGGCAATGTATTCAGGATTTGCGCTGTCAGATGCAATTACCAGAACTTCTGATGGACCTGCAGGCATATCAATTGAAGCTCCCAGAGCATCGTTAGAAACGAGTCTTTTTGCCATGGTAACAAACTGATTACCTGGGCCAAAGATTTTTAGCACTTTTGGTACACTCTCTGTGCCGTATGCCATAGCAGCAATAGCCTGTGCGCCGCCAAGATTAAAGATTCTCTTTACTCCAGACTTGGAAGCTGCATATATGATTGCATCAGAGATAGGAGGTGGTGAACATAGAATTACCTCCGGACACTGAGCAATTTTTGCTGGCACAGCAAGCATTAGCGCTGTTGAAACCAATGGTGCGGAACCGCCGGGTACATACAGGCCCACAGAATCAATTGGGTGTGTATGTGTCTCACAAACAATACCAGGGAAGGTTTCAATCTTTATATGATGAGGTTTCTGCTCAGAGTGAAACTTAGCAATATTTTCATAGGCTGTATCAATTGCCTTTTTCAGGTCTGAATCAACTCTTTGACAGGCAGCTCTGATTTCCTCTGCTGTCCATTCAATATGTTCTCCCTCGAATTTATCAAGGGTCTTTGAATACTCAAAAAGGGCGGTATCGCCCTCTTTGCGTATTCTGGAAATAATTGATGTTACAATTTCTCTGATCTTGTCAGATGAGGCCTGAGCTGGTCTCATCAGAGCTTCTGTCTGCTCCTTGGCGCTCAGGTCTTTCCAAATCTTAACTTCCATTTCTATCCCTTACTAGCCAAGCATCTTCTCAATTGGAACAACCAGAATAGAGGTAGCTCCAAGAGCCTTTAACTGCTCTAGAGTTTCCCAGAATACCTTTTCTCTGGATACAGCGTGAAGCGCTACTCTGTCAGTGCTTCCTTCGAGCTCGATAATTGAAGGATTCTCTGCACCAGGAAGAATTGCTCTAATCTGCTCTAGCTTTGCTTTAGGCGCATTCATCATGATGTATCTGCTTTCAACTGCAGACATAACACCTTTGAATCGCTCTATGATAGTGTTGGCTATAGCCTGTTTCTCTGGGAATAAAGGCTGATCTCTTCCAATCAGCACTGCCTTTGAAGTGTAAATGGTTTCAACTTCCTTCAGACCATTTGACTGAAGGGTTGCTCCTGTACATACAAGATCACAGATCGCATCAGCAAGTCCGGCACGAGGTGCTACCTCTACAGAACCTGTCAGAAGAACAGATCTGAAATTAACTCCTGCTTCCTTCATAACACGGCGGAGCAGGTGAGGGTATGTGGTTGCAATCTTTTTGCCCTCAAGATCTGCAAGACCATGCCATTCATCTTCTGTTGGAACAGCAATTGACAGTCTGCAGTCTCCAAAATTCAGTTTCAGAACTTCATTGAAGCCTGTGTACATTCCGTCTAACTCACGTTGCATGGTGGTTTCTTCAAGAACATTCTGTCCTACAATACCCCAGTCAACAACATGATCCATTACAAGACCAGGAATGTCGTCATCTCGTACTCGCAGAATGTCTATAGGCAGATTCTCAGCATGTGCAAGCAGATGATCTTTGTTAGAGGAAATCTTAATTCCACTGTCTTTGAATAACTTTAATGTTTCATCTGTTAGTCGCCCGGACTTCTGAATTGCAATACGCAGGCGCTTCTTTTCGCTGCCATTATTTTCGCAACATGCTTTGCAAGTACTCATATATATCTCTTTAAATTTAAATGAAAAACAATAAGAAAAAGTGAATTAAATCACTTTGAACTCTAATAGTGTAACATAATTACAAATAAAGCAAATATATTGAAAGACTAAAGAAAGGGAGCTCCAAAACTGATCAGTTTTGGATCTCTGATTATTTTTTTGATCTGATATTGAGAAATATTATCTTAAGTTTTCGGCTGTGATTCTGTCTAAGGTTCCATCTGCCTTCCATTTCTTTATGAGCTTATCTATAAACTGTGAAAGATCGGAGCCTTTTGGAGTGACTATTCCATAAGATTGAGGAGCAAACTCCTCCTTTAGGATTTTTTTATTAACATCCTGATGAGTTAAAAGAACAATTTTGTCGTTACAGAATCCCTGAACTTCCTCTGAATCCATAGCATTGATTATTGATTCATCTGTATCATAGATGATGAAACTAATCTTATTGTTCCAGGTTTCTGCGCTGAAATTTTTCTCATCAAAACTGTTTTTTTCAATAATCCCCTTAGAGACCATGTATTTTACAAGCTCAAGAGGAGCAGTTGCGTTTTGAATTACACCAACTTTTTTTCCAACTAAATCCTTAATTGAATTTATGTTGTCATTTTTGTTTACCAACACAGAAATATTGGTAGAAAAATATGGTGAAGAAATATCATATTTCTGTTTTCTCTCATCTGTGATGGTGTAGGTACCGATCATGCAGTCTGCATAATCGATTTCTAACATGTTATCTCGATTTGTAGGTGTTGTTGTGATAAATGTAACCGCAACCTTGTCCCCAATTTCCTTTGCAATCATTTTTGCAATAGTTGGTTCCAGTCCAATATATTCTCCTGTTCTACTGTCCTGCATAGACAGAATTTCAAGATTATTGTTTACAGACACTCTAAGTTCTTCGTTATCCTTGATTCTTTGTAGTCTACTTTCATCTGCATAGGATGAACTGCATAAAGATAAAGCTATAACACAAGCAGAAAGAGTTAAAGATAATTTTTTTAACTGCATATTTTTGTCCACCAAACAGACTATACACTAGGTTAAGTGTATGTATATAAAAAACAATCGTAAAATATATTTAACAGATTATGTGATGTAGTGCAATAGAATAATGGACAATTACCGAAAGGTTGAACAGACTGCAGGCTAAAACCTGTCTGTTAAATTAAAGGCTATATAGAGAGGCAAGAAAATGTCCGTTGGTTCAGAACGTTAGCCTACCACAAGGATATTCGATAATAATACTGTGGTAGAACAAAGATGAATCTATGTTTTCTTATTTATAGAAATCTGAATGGCTTTTGTTTCTTTTCTTAACAAAGATAGAAAGAAACAGTAACAGGGCAACCAGAGTAGATACTGAGAAAATAATGAGAATCCAGAATGGCATGCTCTGACCTAGAAATTCCCAGTTCAGCTTATCTGAACATATACCTACAGCTTTAAACATGAAAGGTGCAATTTGATCTAATGGAAGAAAATCAGGAAATTCTGTTTTTAACTTACAGGTTGATCCGAAAAGAGAGGATGAATTGTATGCCTGATAATGTTCAAAGGTAACAATTAAACCTCCGATAGAAGAGGCCAGAAAAGCAGCAGAACAAAGAAATCTAACAACCAGAAAATTAGCAGCAATAGCTCCAATGAATCCAGCAACTATAAATCCAAGAAAATAAGCTCTTTCATATACGCAGTTTACGCATGGATCTAAGTGAAGATTATATTGAAAATATAAACCACAACCTTCAAAAGCAATGCCTGCCACTAACAGTAAGAACCAAAAGAACCTAGAGGCGCAGATTAACTTAACTATCTGGAACACATTAACTCCTAAATTGTGTGGAAATTATCCTTACCTGCCAATAATATCACTTTCTACTACTTATAGATTAGAAGATCATTTTTTTATTACAAATTAAAGAGTTGTAAATTTCAACAAAAACTTGATACAGATTACAAATTTTGGATAGAAAAAACCCGTTATCAATCAGGTAATCAATAACGGGCTCCATACTGAGTTAGTATGAGGAATTTAATTATTTGCCTAGGATTAGTTCAACTGTAGGCATATGCAGTATTCCATTTGACACGAACCACTCTGATGCGATTGGCATTAGGAACCAGGTAGTTAAAAGACCTACAACAGTTAGAACAATAGTATAAGGGAGAGCCATATACATCATCTTAAAGTAAGGCAGTTTGATTAGTGCTGCAATTGGAGATGTAAGCAGGAACAGGAATGCAGCCTGTCCATTTGGTGTTGCAACTGATGGCAGGTTGGTACCGGCGTTAATTGCAATGGCCAGCTCATCAAAGTGTTCTGGAGTGATAACTCCATCAACAAGAGCATCTCTTACCTGTTCAATATAGATTGTTGCAACGAATACGTTATCTGATACGGAAGAGATAATTCCGTTTGCCATATAGAAGATTGGGATATGCAATTCTCTTGGTGCTGAGAATACCCAGTCAATAATAGGAGTGAACAGTCCCTGCTCAGCAATAACAGTTACAACTGTGAAGAATACACATAATAAAGCACAGAATGGCATTGATTCTGTAAATGCTTTACCGATAGGTCCTTCAGAGGTTACACCGCATAAAGAGGTAGCTAATACGATAACACTCAGACCGATTAGACCAACTGATGCTAAATGGAAGCCTAATGCAAAGATCAGCCATACTACGCACAGACCCTGAATAACCAGATTCAGTTTATCGCGCTTGGTTAATTCTCTTGTCTGATCTTCATCTCTTTTTACCATGATTTCGTAAATAGGCTGAGGCATTACATGACCGTATCCGAATAATTTGAATTTCTCAAGCATTACACATGTTAAAAGACCACAGGCTAAAACTGGTAGAGAAATTGAACACATACGGAATGCATAATCCATGAAGCTCCATTTGCAGACACTACCGATAATTAGGTTCTGAGGCTCACCAACAAGGGTACATACACCACCTAATGTTGTACCTACAGCAGCGTGCATTAAAAGACTTCTCAGGAAAGCTCTGAATTCTGTCAGGTTCTGTTTATGTTCATCTGGAACAATATCGTCGTTGGTACTTACAAGAGCCAGTGCGTTATTATTGGTAATAGTCTTCATGTAAAGCTGGTACAGACCAACACAGGTGGAGATGATAATTGCAAGCACTGTTAAAGCATCAGCGAATGCAGATAAAAAAGCACTCATGAAACAGAACATGAATGCTAGTTTAATGTTTGATCTTACTTTTACCAGAAGCTTGGTGAAGAAGAATAGAAGGAAGTCACGAACGAAGTGAATACCTGCGACCATGAACATCAGAAGCATGATTACTTCTAGGTTTGCTTCAATTTCATGAGTAACGTTATGAACATCGCACATGCCGATAAAGCAGGCTTCAATGACCAGAAGACCGCCCGCTTCAAGAGGGTAGCAGTCAAGAGCCATTGCAAGTGTGAAAATAAATTCCAGCACTAAAAGCCAACCAGCCACAAACATTGAATAGTGTGCAACGATTGGATTTAATACCAAAAAAGCTATTATTACGTTTTTATACCAGGCAGGAGCATTACCTAAGAAGTTAAGCACTCCGGCCTTAGCATAGCTTATTGAAGTGTTCATATAGCCTCATGTTTTTCTAAATATGTATTTGATTGAATATAAAATCTTTCTGTATCGTAAAAAATAACATTTCTTTAAGGAAAGTTTTATTGTTAGTTTTTTAAGAAACAATATAAAAGACCACCACGATTATATTACGAAAGCATTGATTTTTTAATAGGTTAAAAGGGCATTTGTCATGCATTTTGAAAATTAATTTAATTTTTTATTTTCTCTGTCCGTAGGAGATGTTTTTTTGCACAAAAAAAGTATGACGGGTATTATCCTCTGAGAAAAACACATCGCCTAAAGGAAGGCGATGTCAAAGAAAGATTATTTGTTTAAATTGTTTTCTGCATCTTTGCCGCTTACAGATCTTAGTGATAGTAAATTAAGTATGTAGTAGAGAATGTATAGGATATATATTCTTATAAAAAGATAAACATAAACAGGATCAAATGCTCCATCTTTTTTAAGAATTACAGACTCAAGATACATGATCTTGTAGTAAGCGAATCTGTTTTCAATAATCATTGCCAACACATAGAAAAGAACAAATATCAGTATGTAAAGGTGAAAATTTTTCATAAAAGCTTCTAATGTCAGCTTCAACTTACTGATGTTATTCAGCGGATCTATATGTTTTGCCGTACATATAAAGGAAAATGTTGCAATTAGTACTGTTAGAACAAAAATGCAAATTGCACTTATACCAAAAAGGTAAGACATGTTTCTTGCGTACTCTATCTGTTCCGGAGTGGCAATTTGCAGTACCTGATTATTAAGCGCTTTCTCCTTATAAATCTCCAGATATAGTTCTGCTTTACTGGAAATGCATTTGTACATTACATACAGGAAGGAAAAATACACCAACTGCGTAATTAAAAATATTCTGATACTGAAGATTTCTCTGAATTTTTTTAATGTTGCGTAGTTCTGTTTTGAGAACTCCGTGTAGTACAGATTTGCTGCAATGTTAGGAAAGAAAACAGCCAAAGGCAGTAGAAGAAGTCCTATTAGAGGATGTTTTACAGCATTGACAACAGCTGAAAAAATGCCGCCCACAGCGACAGCATGTGGGCGGATAGATTTAATATTTTCTGTCATATTTTTTAGATGAAGGCAGAAGATACAATAATCAGCATTACCTGAGGAGATAGAATTCTCAGGAACATAACAAATGGATATACAGTAGCGTAACCTATTGATGAAGCTTCGGCATCCTTGTACATACCATTTGCGTAAGCAAGTGCTGGAGGATCTGTATATGAACCTGCTAATACACCGCATAGAACCAGATAATTAACTTTGAATACTTTTGCTCCAACGAATCCGACAATCAGCAGAGGAATGATGGAAATCAGAGTAGCCCAGGCCATCCAGTGAAGACCTAGACCATTGGTTAAAGTCTCCCAGAATCCATTTGCACCGGCTCTTATACCAACAATTGTCAGGAATAGGGTAATACCGATTTCCTTGAATGCAGATAGAGCTGAAATAGGAAGTCTCCAGTGCATTACGTTTTTGGTCCAGAAATCACCAAATCTTGCAAGCATAATTGCACAAACCAGAGTTCCACCGATTACACCTAGCTTCATAGGAGCAGGGACACCTGGAATAGGAATTGGCACAGAACCTAGAAGCATACCCAGGAACAGACCGATGAAAATAGGCATCATTGGTACGTGGTTCATGGTGGTTGATGAGTTACCTACAACTTTACCAGCCTTACGGATGTTCTCCATGGTACCAACAACATTGATTTCGTCACCTAAAGCCAGACGTAAATCAGGAGTTGGCATGAACTGAATACCAGATCTGAATACACGTGAAATTACTAAGCCGAACTGATTTTCAAGATCAAGTTCTGCAAGTGTTCTACCCATTACATGGTTGTTGGTAATAATCAGATGACGAACTGATATTGTTGAACCGTGAGTGGTTAAAACATCCTTTGTCTCAGTTCCGATTGCCTGTGAAGCCTTTTGAACATACTTGGCACCGCCGACCAGATGAACAATGTCACCCTTCTTTAAAATCAGATCTTTTGTTGGAACTGACAGCTCTCCATCTCTCTTGATACGTGAGCAGATTACAGTACCGTCTGAAACACATGGAATATCGCTAATGGTTTTTCCAAAGTAATCTGAGTTTTCAATTTCAACGTTTGAAACGATTGGAGTGTCAACTCCACGACCTTTGCTTTCAGCGTAAGCGCTTCCTTCACCTTCGATGCTGATGTGGAAAATTGCTCTAATAAGGATCATGGTGATCAGAATGGAGCTAACACCGAATGGATATGCTACTGCGTAAGCCTGAGGAACAGTCTTGGTGTCAAAACCTAAAGCAAGTGCATCTCTTCCTGAAGCCTGAATCTGGGCGGACAGATCATTAACCATGGCAATTGCAGCTGATAGAGCTGGTGTATTAGTGATACCACCTGAATACATACCAACCATAGCATCTGGAGTTACGATACCGCAGTAGAATAATGTTAATGAAATTGCGCAACCAAGAACAATAATTGAAACTGCAAGGGTGATTAACTTCAGACCACTGCCTCTTAGGGCTGCAAAGAAGCTAGGACCAACCTGAATACCGATTGCATATACGAACAGCATCAATCCGAATTCCTGAAGGAAGTGAAGAATGGTTTCTTCAGAAGTTGCAGCTCCGGTTGCTGAAATTAAATCAAATCCGAAATAAGCGTGTGCCATATGACCGACAAAAATACCAGAGAACAGCACGCCACCAATTCCGACACCGACACCTTTATATTTAAGCTGGCCAAGGGCTATACCTAAAACAGCGCCGACTGAAACGTAAATAATTAACAGGGCAAGAGATGACATTTATAAATCCTAATTGGATAAACTGACATATTATCACTTTGCTTTAAAGTGAAGCTTCTTGTTTAACGGATCTTTCGATCCTGTTTCATGCGGACTAACTATCGTATATCTAACGGATTAGTTGGCACAAAACAACAAAGATACCTTTCGTAATCTCAATGTTTTTCTTTAATCTTCAAAAAAAAACAAGAAAAACATTGTAATTATGAGAGGTAAAATAAAATTGACAATTATATTAGCCAATTTTATTCCGCGTGTATTGTATCACAGTAGATTTGAGAATTTTTAACCATTTCACATTTTTTCTGAAATGTATTTTTTTGGTTACTTTGGTAGGAATTTCTAGAGCAGATCTATTGATATGTAAATGCAGTTTTCCTCTGGAGCATAGTCCAATAGAGGCTCGTCAAAAACTTCATAGCTCCAGTCATTGATTTCTTCAATAGCCGCATCAGATGACATGAATTTAAGACTCATGCAGAGACCTTTGAATTCATTGATATCAATAACATCTGTTTCAAGACTCTTGATTGCTTCAATAAGTTTTCTTGCATTCTCTGAAGAATAATTTCTCTCATTGTTTGTTTCATCAGAAATTTCAGTTTTGGGGTCTTCTGTAATTGGTTGAACTTCAGCTTCAAGTGTTCCTTCATCAATACGGATCTGATTTATTACATCCTGAATCTGGGCACTTTCCCTGAGTTTAGAATCGATCAGAGATGAATCAAGATTCTTTGTATCAAATGTATTGGCCTTAAAGAAACTGTGTTCTGAACTTCTATAAAGAGAGGATTGCATTTCCTTGTGAACTGTATGCTTCTTATCTGTATTTTCCTCATTATCAGATTTGATCTCCTTTACAGATGACTTTACATTCATCAGAGCAAAAATCAGGCTGAATTTCTCGGACAGATAATTCTTTAGAGGAGATGTTCTGATCTCGTCCATAACAATCTTTTTCAGATAGTTAATGCAGAGTTTAAAATTAGGATTGTTTTTCTGCTCTGCATAAAGATTACTGTAGTAATTCTTTTCAAAAGGTTTTGTTCCGTGCATCAGAAGTCTTAGATTATTGAAGAATTTGATGGCAAAAACATTCTGCTTCGGAGTCAGTTCCATATATCTGGACAGTCTGATTTCAACTGTATTAACCGGTACCACGTAATTGAATATGATAAATGCCATCTGAGCTGCACAGAGTTTATCCATAAAGTCCTCTGTCATCTCATCTGCAGGCAGTGATGTTGTAATAATCTTGTGCTGCTTTAGTTTTGCTCTGGCTTCCTTTGGCAGAGACATATCAATAGGCACAACCATAAGACCAAGCTTTGGCAGATGATCTTCAATACATTCTGTAGCTAGGAAAGAGTACTCAATTTTAAATATATCGCAAAGCTGAGAATATTTATTGAAGATAACCTCGTTAAGATTTCTCTTGATACTCTGTGCTTCAAGTCTTCCGAGTTCCCCTGTGATTAGTCTTGCCAGAGTATGATCTGATTGTGTCTTTACAGTTGAGAGATATCGGATGATATTGTCTGCAACAGAAAATTCCTGTCTGATTTCATCGAGAATTGAATCATCTGGCTGTTTTTCAAAGCCTGTAATAATATTTATAGAGTTATCTCCACAGATTGGTGCCATCAAATTTGCAAATACAGGGTGATGAATCAGAGTCTGTAGATTCTTGTGAGCGTGAGTGTTCATCTGTCTTAATGATTCATCAAATATCAGATAATTGTTGAAGTCTTTTTCCTGCTCACTGTACCTGGCGACGGAGGCTCTAATCTCATCAAGATTTAGGCCATTAAAAATTCTATTTAAAAAATCTTCACTGATGAATGGTCTGATTTTTCCGATTATTACTTTTATAAAATAATCTGTTGTACCCTTGAGATCATGTAGCCATTTGTATTTATTATCATTGGTACTGCCGGTTGCAAGATGATATACGTAAAGCTCGAAAAGCTCCCGGTTTTCCGAATATAAATCAGCAATACTGTCTTTTCCTTTTGAACATAAAAGAGAGAATAGAGACAGTTTAGCAAGCTCAGGGTAATAAAACAGAGCAATAAGAATAGAGCTTTTATCTCTGATTTTATCGACAGCTCTATCTGTTGCTTCAAATAGTGCGAAGTAAAGTCCCCTTAAAAACAGCAGCTCTATTATCTGTGTACTCTGATATTCTTCATTAAGCTTATCAATCGCATCTTCCAGATCCTTACTGTCGTACGAAATAAACAGTGGTTTTAGGATAAGCCTTATGTAGAAATTGAATAGAAGAATCTGAATAACGGTTTTCTCTTCTGAATTTATTCTGCTGTTCTTCTGAGAGCTTCCACTACTGTTTGTTATAAAGGATAAGAACTCCCCAAAATTTTCACATTTGTATGGCTCAAGTATTTTATCCTGAGTGTAGTAAATGTTTGGAAAGACTATAGAGGTCTGTTTGTCTGCTGTAGTATAGATGAAATTGGCTGCCCTATGTTCAGAAAGGCTGATTTCCTGAAGACATAGAAATTCCTTTTGAGGAATAAGCTTTTCAATATGAGGGGTTACATGTGAACTTATATAGTTATAAAGATTCTTGACCAGCTCATTTTTTAAAACAGGGGAGCCTTCTGTAATTAAACTGCACAGAGAAACTTTTTCACTGTCATGAGCAACAAAGGAATTAATATAGTTGTAGCAGTTGTTCTTCAGATCAAGAAACATTCTTTCGACAAAGCCGGCAGTAATTTCCTCTCTTACAAATTCAGAGTTTATCCTCTTTAATTGTTTTATCTGCAGATCATTTTTATCTGGTCTGTTAGCAACAAGCTGCCGGTACGCATTTTCAAGATCATTTATATAAGGATAATCAAGATTAAATGGTTCTTTGTATGTTGATGCTGCAGAAATTGCTGCCAGATACTGACTTACCTTGAGTTGGTTGTCCTTATCAAGAGGTTTAAAACAGAAAGCGGCATTCTTGTAATCACAGTGGCGGTTTCGGTATTCGCTTGAATAGGTATAACAGGTTCTGATATAGGCAAGTCCTTCTTTAGGAAGTTCCATCTTGCTTATAATGTTGTTAAGGGCTACTCTCTGATGAGGATCAAGCTTGGCTGAACTGACCACAAAAAGACCTTCAAAAACTCTCAGCATGATGTTGTAGTTTGAAAGCTTAACATTCATCATGTTGATATGTTTCAGGTCTTTGACTGTTGGTGTTTTTTTTGCTGCCACCAGCGCTTTAACTGCCGCACAGTCTTCATCGTTGTTAAGATCCGGCTTTGTTGTTATGAAAATCTTGTCATAGAATGACAGATCAACCGGAACGGAACAAGGAACCAGTTTTAGATTAATTCTTTCAAGATATGAGTTGATATCTATATATATCTGTTGAGCCGATTTATCGAATTCAGTATGGTTATATTCGAGTTTCAGAGTGCTGCAAAGCTCTGATAGCGACATGCAGATAAAACGGTGGGATGATGCCTCTGTATACAAGTCTCTTATTGTCTCTAAGAGATCTGAAGGCAGATCTCCGATTCTCTGTTTATAGTATGCAGCATCTTTTTTCATTACGAACGAAATCTATCCTTTATTATTTGCACAAAGAGGTCAGCTTCATAAGTTTACCACTTAATTTAGGAAGTGAGGCAGGCCGGGTCAAATTTATATACTCCATTGATAAAATCAATGAGTTCCCTGGATGCTGCGTTTTTCTGCTTTTTACAGATGTTCAAAAGCTCTTTTTTTTGAGGGTCATTAAGACAGTCTATGCCCTCGTCATTTAATTTATCGAGATAATCTATCAGCTTTGAACTATCAGATTTAAAAAGATTTTTTATCTCTTTAAGTCTATGTTCCCTGATTTCTGTTTCAGATTTCTCCTGATAGCATAATGGCAGAGTGGAAAGAGAGATTTTGGTAAGATTTGCCTCCAGCATTGGATTTACTGCGTGGGATAGAACTACACCGTCAAGTTTTTCTCTGGAGCAAAATTCTCGGGTGTAGATTTTTTTGCTGATAAATTTGCCATCATTTACAGGATAGTTGTCCCAAATGGTAACTTTTCTTTTGAATCTTTTATTGATATTTTCTATGTCTTCTCTGGTAATTGATTTTGACAGGACCTTGTTTCCTGTCCAGAATATTTCAATGTCATGAGGCAGATTATCTGTTATCTGTTCAAAATAATCTGAAGGTCTTTCTCCGAATACCTTGTCTAGAATCGGATCAAAACTGTAGTAGGTAGGACAGAAAATAAGTCTTTTTCCCGTTCCTTTTAGGCGATTGAAAATATCCTTTACAATCTGCTTTTGTTTTATTCCCTCATCTTTTGTATAAAGTTTTATGTCATCAAATAGAATTGCAATGATATCGGCATTAAATTCGTTTATTGCTGTATCAATTTTCTTATATAAAAAGGGAATCTCTCTTTTAGGCTCTTCTGTTATTCCTAATGGAGAAATACCAATACCGAACTGCATACTATGAGCATGACAGAATAAAGCGAAATTCTTAAGCTTCGCTATTTGCGTATCTGAGAATTCATCTTTCCATGCACGTCTTAATGAACGGTCATTTTTTGGAGCATAGATATAGTAGGAATAACCGTTTCTTGAGGCAAATGAACATAGGGATTCACGCTGTCTTTTTGTATACAGTTTTCCGTAAAAACCTTCAATTATTCCCAATGTGGTTTCCATAATGACTCCTTAAATGTGTACTATTTGATCTTACACGTTTTTTCTAAGAAAAATACAGAGTCCGGCATATTTGTGTATAACCTTTTGACCGTTGCCACATTTGCACATTGATTAGATGGCTTTTCGCTAGTATAATATCGTGGTTTATGTAGACGCACGGCACAGTTATATACTCCGATGCGTCAATTTTGTATGTTAATTACTGCAACCTAAATAGAGGAAAAAAATGCAGGTTTCAACCGAGAAAAAAGAAGGTGTACAGCATCTTCTAACTGTTACTGTGCCAGCAGAAGACGTAAAAAAGGCATATGACGCAAGTTTCCGCAAATACGCTAAGAACGCAAAGGTAGATGGTTTCCGTAAGGGCCACATTCCAACTAAAGTTCTAGAGAGCCAGTTCGGCGGACAGATTTATTCAGACGCTTATGATTCACTAATCAATAAGACCATTGGTAAGGCTATTGAAGAGTCAAAGCTAGAGGTAGTTGGCTATCCACGTGTTGAAGTAAAGAAAGCTTCATTCAAGAATGATGAGGAGTTCGTTTACGAGGCAACTGTTGAAGTTAACCCAGAGCTAGAATTAAAGCCTTTTGAAGAGTTAAAGTTAAAGAACATCAAGGCTGAAGTTACCGATGCAGACGTAGAGAAGATGATCGAGAACCTACGTAAGCAGCAGGGTAAATGGCAGGTAAAGGATGATGCTGTAGTTGGTCAGGGTACCCGTGCATCAATCGACTTCCTAGGCCGTTCAGAGGGTGTTGAGTTTGAAGGCGGTAAGGCTGAGAACTTCACTCTGACCGTTGGTGAGACTCAGATGATTCCTGGTTTTACCGAGCAGATCGAAGGCCACAAGGCTGGTGACAAGTTCACCATCCAGGTTAAGTTCCCAGAGGAATACCATGCTGAGAACCTAAAGGGTAAGGACGCTGAGTTCGATATTACTGTAAATTCAGTTTCAGAGCTTGTTCTTCCAGAGGTTAACGAGGATTTCGTAAAGATCTTCGGTGTTAAGGATGGTTCAATCGATACCTTCAAGGCTGACCTGCGTAAGAATATGGATCGTGAATTATCACGTTCTGTTTATGTAAAGACCCGTCAGAACCTGTTTGATGCTCTGATTGCTCAGTATGGCGAGTTCGCTGTTCCTCAGGCATACATCGATGCAGAGGTTGAGCGTTTAGCAAAGAACTTTGAGATGCAGATGAAGGCTTATGGTATGACCAAGCTTCCTGCAAGCTTCAAGAAGGAAGAGATGTTCAAGGATGAGTCTGTTAAGGCTGCACGTCTTGGCATTATCGTTCGTAAGATCATTCTAGACTTAGGCTGCACCAAGCCATCAGACTCTTATGTTGATGCTCAGCTGAACCAGATTGCAGGTGCTTACGAGGATCCTGCAGAGGTAATCGCTCAGCTACGTAAGGATAAGACTCAGTTTGAGAACATCCAGAATGCTGCTATTGAGGCAGAAGTTGTAGCTAAGGTAATGGAAAAAGCTGCTGACGGCGACGAGACTATGTCATTTGACGAACTAGTTCGTGCTCGTTAATTTACAACAATAACTATAAGGAGCTTTGCTGCTAATGTTTAACTTTGAAGATCAGACAAGACTGGCATCATCTCTGGTGCCAATGGTTATTGAACAGACTGCAAGGGGAGAAAGATCCTTTGATATATATTCACGTCTGTTAAAAGACCGAGTGATATTTTTGACTGGTGAAGTTGAAGATCACATGGCTGATCTGATTGTGGCACAGCTCCTGTTTTTAGAATCAGAAGATCCTGACAAGGATATCTATCTGTACATCAATTCTCCTGGTGGCGTAGTTACAGCAGGCTTAGCTATATACGACACCATGCAGTACATCAAGCCAGATGTCTGCACTTTATGCATGGGACAGGCCTGTTCCATGGGATCATTCTTATTGGCCGGCGGAGCTGCAGGTAAAAGATTTGCTCTGCCAAATTCTAGAATTATGATTCACCAGCCTTTAGGTGGATTCAAGGGTCAGGCAACCGACATTATGATTCATGCCCAGGAGACCCAGCGTATCAAGGATACCTTAAACGGTATTCTTTCAAAGCATACAGGCAAGAGTTTAGAGGAAGTTGTTCAGAACACTGAAAGAGACAACTTCATGACTTCTCAGGAAGCTTTGGATTTTGGTTTGATTGATAGAGTAATTACAAACCGTTCTGAAATTACTGCTTCAGATAAGGAAGATTAATCATGTCTGATACCCCAAAAAGTACTTGTTTATTCTGTGGACAGGGCTCATCTGAAACCAGAACTCTGATTAAGGCTCACGGAACCTGCATCTGTTCAGACTGTATTACCAAATGCTACAAGATGCTTGAGCAGCGTGGCATGTCAAAAGGTTCTAAGGGGAGTTCTGGAATTGATCTTGATAACATTCCTACTCCACGTGATATTGCTAAACATCTTGATGAGTACGTAATTGGTCAGGATGATGCCAAGAAGGTTTTATCTGTAGCTGTTTATAATCATTACCAGAGACTGCGTCATGCAAACAATGACTCTGGTGTAGAACTTGGCAAGTCAAACATTCTTTTGGTTGGACCTACCGGTTCGGGTAAGACTTTACTTGTTCAGACCCTAGCCAAATTCCTTAATGTTCCTTTTGCTATTTCTGATGCTACCACCTTAACTGAGGCCGGTTATGTTGGCGAAGACGTAGAGAACGTGATTGTACGTCTGCTTCAGAATTGCGATTTTGACGTTGAAAAGGCTCAGAAGGGTATTATCTATATCGACGAGATCGATAAGATTGCCCGCAAGAGTGAAAATCCTTCAATTACCCGTGATGTTTCCGGTGAAGGTGTTCAGCAGGCTCTGTTAAAGCTTGTTGAAGGTACTGTTGCATCTGTTCCACCTAACGGTGGCAGAAAGCATCCTCAGGAAAAGAACATCGAAGTAGATACCTCTCAGATTCTGTTTATCTGTGGCGGTGCTTTTGATGGTCTTGAGAAGGTTGTTGAAAAGAGAGTATCTAAGAAATCTGGCATTGGTTTTGGTGCCGAGGTTCTTGGTGAGAATGAGAAGATGTCTCTTTCCGACAAGTACAAGAATGTTGAGCCTGATGATCTGGTTAAATTCGGTATTATTCCAGAGTTCGTCGGAAGAATGCCGGTTATCACCGCTTTATCTGAATTAAGCCGTGATGAACTGATTCGCGTTTTAAGAGAACCAAAGAATGCCATCATCAGACAGTTCGAGGAAATGTTCAAGTTTGAGAATGTTAAGCTTGAGTTTACCGAAGAGGCTTTAAATGCAATTGCAGATACTGCAATTAAACGTCATACCGGTGCACGTGGACTGCGTTCTGTTGTTGAAGGCCTTCTGTTGAATACAATGTTCGATATTCCTTCAGTTAAGGATGTTGAAAGAGTTGTTGTAGACAAGAATACTGTTGAAAAACAGGAAGAACCTATCGTAATCAAAAAGGACGATTTTGAAATCGCCTCTAATTCTTAATATTTAAGACCTCCTTCTGGAGGTCTTCTATTAAGTTTCGCCTGTATTCCCAATGTCGGGATATTCAAAATATTGGCAGGGAATAGCTATTTTAAATCTCGGCCAATTATTCAACTTTTACTTATTTGTTGTTTTTGCGAATTTCTCTAATTTCTTCTACAGATATTTTTGTTAGTTTGTTGATGGTTTCGTCATCTATACCATTTTCTATCATATTCATGATGATATTGTAACGCTCCTCAGCTCTTCCTTTAACATAGCCTTCTGCATAACCTTCTGCATAACCTTCAGCAAAAGCTTTAATCCAATCTTCAGACTTGTCTTCTGCCCAACTTTCGGCCCATCTTTTTGTCCAACATTCAGCCCAACTTTTCGCCCAACTTCTTATCCATTCTTTGTCTTTTCCGACTTCTAATCCCTCTGTGTAAAAATCGGTATAAGTTGTCTCATTATTAATTCTGTTGGACGGAGCTAAATTTGCTTTTATTAATGATTCCTGCATACCATTCTTCCTGTATAAAAAAATATATCTAATTTACATGTGGATAAGTCAACTTTTGCTTAATTGTTAATTTTGCGAATTTCTTTAATTTCTTCTATAGATTTATCTGTAATGTTGCTAATGGCTTCGTCATCAAATCCTTTATTTATCATATTTAGGATAATATTGCTTTCTCCCTTAGCAATTCCATCTCTGTAATATCCTTCGGTATCTGATTTTTGACCTACTCCCCATGCTGAATAGCCAGGAGATTCAATACCGCCCGTTAACTATTTTTTGCTAATGTTAACTAGGCCTCTATGGCTTCTCGTTGCTGACTGCTATTACAGTTCACTTGGCGAGCGATCTGGGCAAGTCCAGCCCTTCTTATATTTTTAGCTGCGTTCACATCTGCGTTTTCTGTGTGTCCACAGTGGATACATTTAAACTCAGCCTGAGTCTTTCGGTTCTCCTTATCAACATAGCCGCATACATGACAGGCTCTGCTGGTGTTCTTAGCAGGAATCTGCACGAAGATGCCTCCCTTAAGCTTAAGTTTGTACTCAAGCTGTTTAAAGAACATAGACCATGACTCTTTTAAAATCTCTCTGTTTAAGCCTGACTGCCAGGTTCTTCAATAGTTCCCTTAGCTGATTTGGTCATATTCTTAACCTTCAGGTCTTCTACACATATAATGTCGTGGTTTTTGACTAGACGTGTAGATTCTTTCTGAAGATAATCATATCTGACATCAGTAAGTTTCTTATGAAGCTTAGAGAGTTTTATTCTGAGTTTAATGTATCTTTTTGAATCTTTTTTCTTTCTGCTTAATCTCCTCTGCAGTTTTTCTATCTTTTCATAAACAGGATTCAGCCTGTCTTTTAATGACGGTATGTAGTTTTCATCTGATAAGGTGGCAAATCTGACCACTCCCATATCAATACCTACAGCTGTATTAAAATTAAGCTCCTGTATCAGAGGCTTTAATTCAAACTCTGTCTGAACAGAGATATACCAGTCTCCATGGTTCAGTGAAACTGTTACATTCTTTGGTTTACCGAAGATGTTTCTGGATTTACGGTACTTAACCCAGCCAAGCTTGGGTAGCCATATCTTCTTTCTGTCTTCATCAAGTTCAAAGCCCTGAGGAAATCTGAAACTGTTATGAAGAGCCTTCTTTTTTAATTTTTGTAAACCGCCTTTTCCTTCGAAGAATCTATGATAGGCACTCATCAAATCCTGAGCTTTCTGCTGTAAAGTCTGAGCAGGACATTCCTGTAAAAAAGGATATTCTTTCCTTAAATCAGGAAGCAGATAGTTTAATCCGGTAATACATTTATAGCACAAAGGTCTGAAACTAAGCTTCTTGGCTTCATCTCTATTTAAAGCTTCACCATTACTCTGTCTGGAATCTATTTCTTCAAGATATTCTCTGAAGTCTTCCCTGCATTTGAAGAGTAAATGGTTATATACAAATCTGGTACAACCTGCTGTCCTGCTGAAAAAACGACGCTGTTCTCCATTAGGCTCAAGCTTAAATTTAAAAGCAAGTTTTGCTAGATTTGTATCTGTCATATATATATTTATTATTTTTAAACATTATTAAACAATATATATATTATAGCATACTTTTTAGCTGCCTTACATCCCCATTGTTAAAACAAGGGGGCTTCCGGCGGCAAAGATAAATCAAAGTGATTTACAGTAAATATCTTTTATCCTGTTCAGGATTCTGTTTTGGTAACGAATTGATTCTGTTTTCCTATACGAATCAGTGACAAATAAGGTTATCCCACGGAAATTCATCAAATACAATTGATATTTTATTATATTCTTTCATGAAAGCAGACAGGTCACCTCGTTCTTTTATGAAGTTAAAAGCATCATCATATTCAATGTCAAAGTAATCTTTTACGTTATCAATAAGACATTCTAATTTCCAATGCTTGAAATTATCGTAAAACAGGTCCCCTATGTTATCCGCTATTGTATAACACCTGTCAGAATAAAACTCTTCAGGATCTAAAAATTCCCTTGCCTCATATTCGTCACAATCTTCTTTATCCATTATTTCTTCAATCTTCTCTCTCGGAAACTCAGGCTCTGTTGTCCATGAACAAGAGATTTTATCTGATGTTATAAATGCACCTATTGCAGCAAAATAACTCTCTCCAGAAATATATCCATGAGCCATAAAAGAGCAACATGCCGCTATTTTTTCTTTTGCACAAAACTCTTTTATTATCTTAAAAATTGTTTTTTTAAGATAGTTTTCTGACATTACGAAGCCTTCTCCATCTAAAAAGTCAGCATTACGTGTAATGTCAAATGAAAGGATTCCTTTTTTTTGTTTTTTCTTAAGA
>NZ_CACVSS010000006.1:0-59389 GCF_902756765.1 uncultured Succinivibrio sp.
GTTTTACTAACCGCATGAGAGGTAAAAGCATTAGACATATAATTGAGGTTGTATCTAAAACTCCAAGGATGCCTAAAAATGCTTAACCAACCATGCATGCCACCAAACAGAATCAGTCTTAATTATTATTTTTCTATGACTTCCACCTAAATACACAGGTATGAGTCACTGATAAAACAGTTTTTAATTTAAGTATAGATAAAAGACCTTCATTTAACTAAAAAAGCTCTTCTTAACAGCCCAAAATCAATAAAAAAAGGATATACAGAAACTTCCAAGATTTTTGGCTTTCACAAACTCTGCTTTTTAATACTTAACGAATGAAGTTTTCTTATATTTTTTTATCGACGAGTACAAAGACAAATTGAGAAAAGTACGATTAAAGGAGGAGAGATATCACTAATTTGGATTTGTTTTGACACCACATAAAACAGTTTTCTGAATATACAGAAAAAAAAATCCAGCATCTGTCAGGACACTGGATTTGATGTAATCTCAGAGAAAACGTTAATTACTTAACTTCTGAAGTTAAACCTGAAACAACAACCTCAACACGACGATCTGGTGCTAAGCAGTCGATTAAAGCCTTGCGACCCTTTACGCCATCACACTTGTTGCCGGTTACAGGATTTGCTTTACCCTTACCCTCTGAAACCTTAGCAGCTACGCCATTGTTCTGTAGTTCTGCGGTAACAGCGTCAGCACGCTTCTGAGACAGCTTGTTGTTGTATGCGTCTGAACCGATGCGGTCGGTGTAGCCGTATACTTCAAACTCAGCTTCTTCTAGCTGATTTGCTGACTGAACAACATTTGAAACTGCGCTCTGACCTTCAGCAGATAGCTTTGAGCTGTCGAATGGGAATAGAACACCTGCATCTAAGGTGTGGGTCTGAGTGGTCTTAACCTTCTTCTTTGCTACAGGAGCTGCAGGCTGTGCGCCACCGAAGGTGTACTGGAAGCCTAAATATAGTAAGCTCTCGTCAAGACGCTCTTTTGAGTCTAATTCGAACTTAGCAGTATTTACGAAATAGTCATAGCCAAAACGAACTGCGAATGCAGGAGTGAATGCGTACTGAACGCCAACACCAGCTACCCCACCGAAACGGTGCTCTGACTCGCCATCCCATGAACCCCAGTTATAGGTAGGACCAATCTTGAAGAATACGTCTGAACCCTTGGTATCAAAGGTATATGCGAATTTGCCGTATAACTCTACGATATTGAAGTGAAGGCTTGAACCGCCTGAAACTTCATTACCGTTCTCATCTTCACCTGAATAACGAAGATTCTGGTCGCCGATATAGTTATAGCCTAAGCCTAAACCGAACCAGTTGTACATATTGTACTCACCGAATAGCTTTAAGCCATAGCCTTCCTTATCGAAAGAAACAACATCCTTTGCCTTAATGCCGTTGATAGTTGCATTGTTGAAAGAATGATCATAACCGTATGAGTAACCGCCAGCAGCACCAACGGTCCATGAATCTGGTAAAGCTGCATTAGCTGAACCGAAAGCAAAAGCTGCTACAACAGCTGCTGCTAATAGATTTAATTTCATAATATATTTCCTTTTGTATTAGTAAACTAAATAGATTAGTTAACCTATTATACAGTTGCAAAATAAATCAAAAAGAAACAAAGAGAGCTGAATTTTCTAAAATGTGAAGTATTACGTGCAAAATTTACATTTTTTTCGACTAAAAAAATTTTTTTTGATCATTTATGAACATTTTGCTAAAAAAAGCTGCAATTAATCATAATCTGAGACTGTTTTTATCTGTACAGCAGGCATAATTTACAGTTTAAGCCCCCTATAACCACATATACTTTGCAAAAAATCACAGCTTAGAATTCCTGTATAGAGTCAGAAAAAAATAAGACCTTACTTTAATACCGATCCTCAGCAGGAAATGACAGATAATCAGAAGGTTATTCACAATTTTATAGCAGATCTCTTTATGCCTTCTGATACCTCCCTATATGACGATAATGATGGTAAGGCTGGCAACCGTATCAAACAGGTTATGCTGCAGCACATCGATGCCATAAAAATCATGCTGGAGGACAGCTATAACAAGTGCCCCTTCCTTTAGATACTCTGCCAGCAGGAATTAAAGAAGCTTTAACTCCTGTGCTCAAAGACATGTTTATTGCCTTTACCAGGGATTTCGAAGAACTTTTCATCGTCTGCTCAATCCCATAAAAAAAGCCCTGATTTTACTCAGAGCTTTTACATTTATTTAGAGGTTAAAAACTACTTAGCCTGTGTGGTCTCACCGGTAACAACAATTTCTACACGACGATCAGGAGCAAGACAGTCAATTAAAGCCTTACGTCCCTTTACACCATCGCACTTGTTGCCAGTTACAGGATTTGCCTTACCCTTACCATCAGATACCTTTGGTGTTACACCATTGTTCTGAAGTTCTGCACTAACTGCATCTGCACGCTTGTCAGACAGCTTCAGGTTATAAGCGTCTGAACCGATACGATCAGTATAGCCGTATACCTCAAACTCTGGATTCTCCATGCTGTTTGCAGACTGAACAACATTAGCTACAGCACTCTGGCCTTCACTTGATAACTTGGCGCTGTCAAATGGGAACAGGACGCCTGCGTCAAGAGTATGAGTCTGGGTTGCCTTAACCTTCTGTACAGGAGCAGGAGCTGCTGGACCACCGAAGGTGTACTGGAAGCCTAAATATAGTAAGCCTTCGTCCATACGCTCATCGTCATATCCCTTAACATCAGAGAAATCGACTTTAGCTACACGGAAGAAGTAATCATAACCGGCACGGATTGCCAGATTCTTGGTAAATGCATAGGTAACACCAACACCGACTACACCGCCAACCTTATGAGACTTCTCACCTGCCCATGAGGCCCAGTTGTAGGTAGGACCGGCTTTGAAGAATACGTCTGAACCGTTATCATCAAAGGTATATCCAAACTTACCATATAGCTCGGCAATGTTGAAGTGCATCTTTGAGCCTTCTTTAAAGGCTTCACCAGCATAGGTTCCCTTCAGATAGCCATCCTGACCGCCGATATAGTTATAGCCAAGACCTAGACCGAACCAGTCAGTGAAGTTATATTCACCAAACAGCTTGATGCCATAGCCATTTCTTCCCCAATCCATAGCAACATCAACATCGTCGTAAGTCATGCTCTTAGGGAATTTATGATCATACATATGAGCCCAGCCTAAAGCACCGCCAACGGTCCATGAGTCTGGTAATGCAGCATTTGCTGAACCAACAGCAAAAGCAGTTACAACAGCAACAGCCAATACGTTTAGTTTCATAATATAGTCCTTCATAAAAATACCCGAAATTGGTCACTCTATTATACGAAACCAATTTGTGGTCGGAGCTGTTGATATATCAGATAAATATCAGGAATGTGAACATATTCATCTCTTTTGAAGAAAAGAGTAGAAAAATTAGATATAAGGCAGATTTTTATTTGAAATTTAGCGCGTTAGGATCTTGTACAAGCTGTATTCACAGATCAGTAAAGGTTTGGACGGGCCTGAAGCTTCAGAATCTCGCTTACTTTCAGGGCCTGATTGGCTTTTTTATACAGGGCTGTAAGCTCATCCTTCTCGAAGTTTCCGCAGGCCAGGAAGAAAAGATATGATCTTCCGTCAAAGTAAGTCAGAAGACCTGAGCAAGGAGCATTATCCACATACTTGAAGGCAAAACCTCTCAAATCCACAACAGCTTTTAAATCCCAGCCCTGATAGGAGTCCATCATATACTGGGCATACTGTTTGGTAGTTGAGAGATTAACGATTGGATCGAGGATCTGCAGAGAAGCATTCTTGCCTCCCTGCTCATCGTAGTATGAAGCCTTGTTCCCTACTATCACCTCTTCAAAATCCTCTACTGCCGCAGCGGCACTCAGAGAAAGGAAGATCAGAAACAGAGAAAAAAGCTTCTTCATAAACAAAGTTACCTTACAAGCTGCTGATAAGCTGTATTGGAGGTTACCTCCTCTACAGGGTAGTTAATAGCCTTGATAAACTCGTTAACACCTTCTTCCTTATCAGTTACATCAAGTCCGCACAGTACAGAGCAGAACTCGAGACCGGTAATACGGAAGTGGAACAGAGTAATGTTGTAGGAGTTACCCAGAGTTTCAAGGAATCTTAACAGTGCATTTGAGGTTGCAGGGAACTCGAAGAGGAACAGTCTCTCATTGAGCTTGGATGAAGGATGGCCGCCAACCATATAACGCAGATGATCCTTTGCCAGGGAGTCATCGGTCAGATCGGTAACCAGATATCCGTTCTTCTTTAACGACTTGCAGATATCATTAAGCTCCTTCTTGCCTTCAGTCAGTTCAACTGATGCAAACACACGTGCTCTGTCGTCCTTATTATATCTGTAACTGAACTCGGTTACCACACGATCACCCAGGGACTTCACCAGATCAAGGAAGGCACCGATCTTCTCAGGGATTTCCACTGAAAGAATACCCTCTGACATCTCACCAACGTCGCAGCGTTCTGCAACCATACGCAGAGAATGGAACTTCACATTGGCACCTGACAGAATTGCAATGTGGTTGCCGCTCTTGATGTTGTTCTCGCGAACATATTTCTTAAGACCTGCAAGAGATAAGGCGCCGCTAGGCTCAGCAATAGCACGGGTATCATCAAAGATATCCTTCATAGCAGCACAGATCTCATCATTTGAACAGGTAATGATGTCATCGAGATACTTGCTTAATACTCTGAAGGTCTCGGTTCCGGCCTTGCTTACAGCAACACCGTCAGCGAAGTGTGAAACATAACCGATATCCACTGGAGCACCAGCCTTTAAGGCGGCCTTCATACAGGCAGAACCTTCAGCTTCAACACCTATAACCTTGATGTGAGGAAGAATTGCCTTGATATAGGAGGCAATACCGGCTGCAAGACCCCCGCCGCCGATCTGTACGTAAATGGTATCGATATTGTCGCACTGACCGATAAGCTCATGAGCAATTGTGCCCTGACCTGCAATCACGTCAGGATCATCATAAGGAGGGATCATGGTCAGATTCTTCTTTTTAGACAGCTGCTGAGCATAATCATAGGACTCATTGAAACTGTCACCGTAAAGCACAACCTCGGCACCGAAATTTCTAACGGCATCGATCTTAAGATCAGGAGTGGTTGTAGGCATTACAATTACAGCCTTGATGCCAAGCTTCTTGGCAGAAAGGGCAACACCCTGAGCATGGTTGCCTGCGGATGCGGTAATAATACCTGACTTTAAAGCAGCCTCGTCCAGATTCTTGATCTTGTGGTAGGCACCGCGAAGCTTGAAAGAATGGATCTTCTGATAGTCCTCTCTCTTGAGCAGTACATTCACACCCAGTCTTGAAGAAAGAGAGTCAAGACTCTGCAGAGGAGTAACCTTCACCAAGTCATAAATACGGGCTAATAGAGTTTTCTTAAGATAGCCCTGTGCATCTAACTGTTTTTCTGCCATATTCTTATAATCCTTCTAATTTATTGCGATCACGCACACCGCCCTTATCAGCGCTTGAGGCTAACTTACCGTAAGCCTTAAGTGCAAAGGAAATCTCTCTGTCACGGCTTACTGGCTGCCAGGCGTTCTTTCCTTTTTCTTCCATTCTGGCGCGTCTTGCTGCAAGTTCCTCATCTGAAACCGCCATACGAATGGTTCTGTTTGGAATATCAATCTCAATCAGATCGTTTTCCTCCAGAAGACCGATATTTCCACCGTTTGCAGCTTCAGGGGAAACGTGTCCGATGGAAAGACCAGAAGAACCACCGGAGAATCTGCCGTCGGTTACCAGAGCACATTTCTTGCCAAGACCAACAGACTTAATATATGAGGTTGGGTACAGCATTTCCTGCATACCCGGACCGCCGCGAGGACCTTCATAACGAATAATTACGACATCGCCTTCCTTAACCTTGCCGCCCAGAATTCCGTCTACACCGTCCTCCTGGCTCTCGAAGATTCGTGCAGGACCGACAAACTTGAGAATAGATGAATCAACACCGGCAGTCTTAACGATACAGCCGTTCTCAGCAAGATTACCGTACAGTACAGCCAGTCCGCCGTCCTTTGAGTAGGCATGGTCGATATCGTGAATACAGCCGTTTACACGGTCGGTATCCAGCTTGTCAGTGGTATTGTTCTGAGAGAAGGCCTTGATATTGTACTTACCGCCGGCACAGGCTTTGTAGAACTGTTTAACATCCTCAGATGGATTCTTTTCAAGATCATACTTATCAATCTGCTCACCAATGGTCATACCAAGAACGGTCTTTGAATCCTCATGCAGCAGACCTTTCTTTTTGAGCTGAGCCATAATGTTCATGATACCGCCGGCATTGTGCAGATCTTCCATATGCCATAGGGGAGTTGAAGGGGACATCTTGCAGATGTGAGGAACCTTTCTTGATAATCTGTCGATATCTGCCATGGTAAAATCGACACCGGCTTCCTGAGCTACAGCCAGAAGATGCAGAACGGTATTGGTAGAACCGCCCATTGCAATATCCAGGCTCATGGCATTTTCAAAAGTATTCTTGGTTGCAATTGAACGAGGCAGCACTGAATTGTCACCGCGCTCATAGTGAGCCTTGGCCATTTCTACAATTCGCTGAGCAGCCTTAACAAACAGCTGCTTTCTGTACTCGTGAGTTGCAACAAGTGAACCGTTGCCAGGTAGGGATAAACCTAAGGCCTCGGTCAGGGAATTCATTGAGTTTGCGGTAAACATGCCAGAGCATGAACCGCAGGTTGGACATGCTGCAGATTCAACAGCGCGAACCTCTTCATCGGTAACATTTGGTTCAGCTGATACCACCATGGCATCAATCAGATCAACCTTATGGTCACAGCCATCCATACGACCGGCTTCCATTGGACCGCCTGAAACAAAGATTACAGGAATGTTCAGTCGCATTGAAGCCATCAGCATACCAGGGGTTACCTTGTCACAGTTTGAGATGCAGACCAGAGCATCAGCCTTATGTGCATTTACCATGTACTCAACAGAGTCGGCAATAATATCACGGCTTGGCAGAGAATAAAGCATACCGGTGTGGCCCATGGCAATACCGTCATCAACAGCAATGGTATTGAATTCCTTGGCAATACCGCCAGCCTTCTGAATTTCCTCAACTACAAGCTGACCAATCTCGTGAAGATGAACATGTCCTGGTACAAACTGGGTAAATGAGTTTGCAACCGCAATAATTGGCTTTCCAAAATCACTGTCCTTTACACCGGTTGCCTTCCATAAAGCACGGGCACCGGCCATGATTTTGCCTTCATAGGTTACCTTAGAACGATAGTTGTTTGACATATGCGGTTTCCTTTTTTATCTGCGCAATTCTACTGATGCATGTGTTATTTTGTATTCAAAGACAGAACTGCTCCATTTAAGGAGCAGTCTTGTTTTTTTAGATTAGGCTTTGCAAGGAGTTAACCAGCCGTACTTGTCTTCAGTCTCGCCTCTTACGATTGCAAAGAATGCATTCTGAAGCTTCTCGGTAACTGGACCTCTGTAGCCCTGACCAACATCAATTCCGTCAACAGAGGCTATTGGAGTGATCTCTGCAGCGGTACCGGTGAAGAACATTTCATCAGCCAGGTATACAAACTCACGTGGAAGAGGCTGTGTACGAACCTCATAGCCTAAATCCTGAGCAACCTTGATAACAGCATCACGGGTAATACCAGGAAGCAGACCGGCTGTGGTTGGAGCGGTATAGATTACGTTATCCTTTACAAAGAATACGTTCTCACCTGAACCTTCTGAAACATAACCGTTTGAATCTAAAGCGATTGCCTCGGTGTAGCCATTGTTGGTGCACTCATTTGCAATCAGAATTGATGACAGGTAGTTACCAGCTGCCTTAGCCTCTGTAGGAATGGTATCTGGAGCAAGACGGCGCCATGAGGAAACACAGGCCTTAATACCTTTCTTCAAGCCTTCCTCACCCAGGTATGCACCCCATGGAAGAGCACAGACCATTGCATCGGCATTAACCCCTTTCTTGAACTTAACACCCAGACCAACTTCACCCATGAAGATCAGAGGACGGATGTAGCCAAACTCCAGACCGTTCTCGGTGATAACCTTCTTACAGGCATCCATCATCTCTTCTTTAGTCTGAGCAACAGGGAATCTGTAGATCTTTGCAGAATTGAATAATCTGTCGATATGCTCCTTAAGACGGAAAATCTGAGGTCCCTTTGCAGTCTTATATGCACGAATACCCTCAAACACAGCTGAACCATAGTGCAGAGCATGAGCGGTTACGTGAACCTTGGCATCAGCCCATGGAACCATCTTTCCGTTGAACCATATAAACTTAGTTGTATCTGAGTCCATTTTTAATCCCCTTTTGTTATTTCAATCGAACGTAAGTTCTGAAAAGTCTATCACCTTGTTCAAACCAAAATTGCCAAATAAATCATGGTCTGAAGCAATTTTTTTAATTTGAAGTCTAATCTGATTATATCTCAAAAAATGAAACATAGTTAATATTATGTTCCTTTTTTTGCAAAAATAGAATTATGCTCAAAAAGTGGTAGAATGTGAACTCAATTATCCAACGTATAAGGTTAACTATTAATATGCTGTCTTTTTTACCAGCTCCGCTGCTGTTTATCATCAACAGTCTCTTGATTGCAATAAATGTAATCCTGATTGCTACGCCAATTCTGATACTTGGAATAGTCAAGATTATTCTTCCTTTTGATTTCATTCTGCGCCTTGTAGACAACTGTAACTATTACCTTTATAAGGTCTGGGTAGTGAACAACAGAATGCTGATGGCTCTGACCAATGACATCAAATGGCATATTACAGGAGATGAGATCCCATTTACCCGTAAATCCTGTATCGTGATGTCAAATCACATCAGCTGGCTTGATATTCTTTTCATCGGCTCTGTATATGGCGGAAGAATTCCTATCACCAAGTTCTTCATGAAACAGAACCTTATCTATATTCCCTTTGTAGGTCTAGCCTGCTATACCCTTGGGATGCCTTTCCTGCGCAGATATCCAAAAGAGAAGCTATTAAAGAATCCCGCATTAAGAACCAAGGATGTTGAGACCACCAAGAAGGTATGCAAGGATCTGATAAAATACCCTTCATCACTGATTAACTTCTGTGAAGGTACACGTTTTACCCCGGAAAAAGCCAAGAAGGCAAAATCAACCTACAGACACCTGATGCCTCCAAAGGCTGCATCTTTAGGTGTTGCCCTGTCAGAAATCTATGACGAGGTAGAGTACATCTTCAATAACACCTTCTACTATCCTGAAAACTCAAAGGGAGCTTTCATGGATATGATGTTCGGAAAGATCAAGGATGTTTATGTAAACATCGAAATCATAGAAAAGAACGACCGTCTTCGTGGTAATTATCTTGAAGACAAGACCTTCAAGCACGATTTCACCATGTATCTGCGTGAACTGTGGGAAAAGAAAGATCAGCTATTAGATGAGATGGAAGCCGACTATCGCAGCAGAAAAAATAACAAATAACTATCCGTTTTTTCAGGAAGGTGGCTATATTTGCCACCTTTTTTTTGTTATCAGAGGCCACCTGATAGATAGTGAATTCCAATCACTATGTTGATTTTTGTGCTAATCACTGAATTAGCACTTTTTTCAGCAAAATCTAAATTCAAGTAAACCTATTCAAGTAATTGGTAGTATGTGTGATAGTCTAAGCCGAGCAGTTTTCTGCTTGGCTTATTTTTTAAATAATCATCTATCTCTCACAAAACATTAGCTTTTCTCTAGACAAGACCTTCTGGATACATAAAACTTCTAACAGTCTTGTTCAAATTAACTGAAGAGCTCCCCCTATGAAAAAAATATCGCTGCTCACTTACCTTTTTGTCTGTACCTTGACTGCCTGTACGACTTTAAAACAGAGTCCACAGGATAAATATTTCTCAGATGCGTCACTACTTACAAGAGATTATGAGAATGCCGTCATTGATGCGGTTATTCCTGACAGAAGCAAAGTATATTCAGAACTTGTGCAGATAAAGGGACCTGATAACAGTTCAGGACAGGAATGGATTACTGTAGACGGCCGGAATATGGTACTTGTTACTTCAGTGATTAAAGATGAGTTTCTAAAGTACTGGATGAATGACGAACCATTTGAAGTCGGAGTTGACTGCTGGGTCAGCGTCCCTTCAGAATGGAGCAGGTTTAAAAAGGAATTTGAACCGCTGAGCGATACCCAAAAGATGATCAGAATGCAGCAGCTGGTTGGCATCCCTCAGGATAGCCACTATTCAGTTGTAGTTGAGTTTTATGCAGATGCAGAAAAAATATTCAGACCTGCAAAAGATCCGGAGACAAGCGACAGTGTTGCCTCAATTGAATATCCTGCTGGCACTAAAGCTGAATACAGAGAATGGTTTGAGAACCTAAAAATGCAGTCATATCAGGGTACCCCTGCCTATCCTTTTACTCAGCTGGGATACTGTTATGACTGGAACAGCAACTCTAAAAACCACGTCGGAGTCAGTGAGTTTATAGTACCAAAGGGGACTCTGATAAAAGTTAAGTCCCGTATGGACTATCAGGAGTTTATTGACGAGATTAAATAGCAGTTCAGTTTATATCTTAAGTACGTCTTATGAGCTGAAAAAGAGAGAGAGAGCTATCAACGAAATTGAGCTACTCCAATCTAATGCTAAGGCTAAACGAAATCACCGTTTAGCCTTTGTATTAAATAGACGAATTCTTTTGAAGTCTACTTAAGCGTCAGAAGATATCCGATTAGTTCAATATATTGCTCTGCAGTATCAATATTGTCTGTCATGGCAAGATATTTGCCATTCACCACAATCTCAGGCACAGCCTCAATGCCATACTCCTTTACATAGCGATCAAACTCTGAGATTTTTGCTGCAGTTATAAAGGATTTAGATTCCTGCTCATATCTTTCCCTGGAAACTCCAAGACTTTCAAAAAGATCAGTGAAATATTCAGGCCCTTCAGGAAACTTTTCCTTAACGTGAATTCTTTCGAAAAGCTCTTCTCTTAATTCTTCACCAATTCCAAGATTCAGAGCAACAGCATAGGCCTTCTGAGTTTCGACTCCGGCATCTCCGCCGATGACACCTACTGGATTATAGATATACTCAGCCTTGCCGGCAAAAGCCTTTTTTATCTCATTAAAGCTTGGATCCAGAGCATAGCAGTGGGAGCAGAAAAATGAGAAGAACTCTCTGATCTGAGGAGTAGTGGTGATATGCTCTGTTACAATCTTGTAATCAGACCCCTGCTTGTATTCCTTTGCAGAAACACTGTTTACTAAAAACACACCGACTGTTAGAGCCAGAAAAACTTTAAATGCATTCTTAAACATCAGTAAATCCTTAATTAAAAAGGCAGTCTTTCCCAGCAGGAAACTCTGCTGCGCAGTTCGTGAGGGTCACGCTTTACTCTTTTAACCCCTCGACTGATATAGGAAAAGAACATTCTTGTAAGAATATTATTCTTTACCACCATTTTACTTAAAATATAAAGTATTTTTACGGTTCTTCGGGAAATTTTAACATTCCTGTCTTCGGCCACATCCGCTTCACTTAGAAGTTTCAGCGTAGCAGTAGCCATTGCAATATTGAGGAGACAGAATAATCTTATTCCCGACTCTTTGGTAGGGATCATGAGAATAAAACTCAGAGCATCATCTAGGTGACCCTGACAGATTGAAATATATTCCCTGGTAACATCAGCCGCATTGGATCCATCCTTTGCAATCGGCAGAAAACAGGCATCACGATCCTTATCAACAAGACGATCCTTTAGGATATTTGTAAGCTGCAGACCTTCACCAAAGCTTACAGAGAGAGCCATCAGCTCTTTTCTGTCGATATCATGGTTGTGCTCATAGAACAGTGCCGCAAGAAGTTCACCGACCACACCAGCCACATAATAGCAGTAATGATCCACATCATTTAGGTCTTTAATCTCCGTTCCCTCAAGGGAGCGGGACATTCCCAAAGAAAGAATAGAAACACCTCTGGAAAGAATATTTTTAATCTTTACCGGATAGGTAAGAGTCCTTTTAACAACGGCAGGCATATCGGAAATCAGATCAAATTCCTTATCTACAGCCCCGTCACGAACCAGATCAACTGCCTGCTTGTGTAGTTTTAAAAGTTCCATTTCATCATTAAAGCCTTCCTTGCAGAAAAGAGAAAAAGACTTTAACCAGGAGATTTTTTTATCCACCGCTGCTTTGGGATCATCCTCTACGGTATCAGCAATTCTACATAAAAGATAAGCGTTTGATATATAATCTACCAGTGCTTCAGGAAGCATTGGAATAGTAAGAGCAAAGGTTCTTGAAACATTTTTCAGGTGTTCCTGCTGAGAAGAAAAATCAATTTCAGTTAACACTTTGAAAAAACCCCGTCACGCAAAATTTTCTATAATGATACAGTCAACAGAAAAATATAAAAATAAGATTTGGATAGAAGTATATCATGGATAACTGCTTACAAAGAGAACATCCTCCTGTAGGAAACCTTTTATTAAGAACCCTGGCAATGCCTGGAGATACAAATCCGGCCGGAGATATTTTCGGCGGCTGGATCATGTCGCAGATGGATATAGCTGGAGCCCTGCTTGCAAGAGAGGTAGCCAACGGCAGAGTTGTAACCGTTGCGGTTGAGGGTATGTCATTTTTAAAGCCTGTTGCTGTAGGAGATATAGTCTGCTGCTACGGTAAATGTACCCATGTAGGACACACCTCACTTAAGGTACATATGGAAATCTGGGTAAAGAAATTTATAGTCTCACCTACAGATGAACACGTGGATAGATATCTGGTTACCGAAGCTAACTTTATATATGTAAGCGTGGATAAGGATGGAAAGCCAAAACCTCTGCCTCCTACAGCAAAGATTGTGGCTGAACAGGGAATTGATGCGGCCAGAGTAGGCCTGAACAGCGACGGTACGCTGAAAAACTGACAGTAACTGACAGAGACAATCTGTCAGTTTCAATGTTTATAGAACGTCAGTGGTTAAAGTTTTGATCTCCTCAAATTCTCTATCAATAAAGAAATCAAAATTCTTCTTAACATTCTCTGTATAGCCAAGTCTGGACTGATGGAAGAAACCTACACAGAAAATAGCCAGATGTTCAGCTGCAGCTTCAACGGCAAGATTTGCTGGAAGCTGCCCTTTGGAAATACAGTTTCTTAAAATCTTGTGCATAAGTTCATGTCTTGATTTTATAAAATCAAGAATTCTTTCTCTTACCTCGTCATTGCCGGCAGATCCGCTCATAATTGAGATAATCATGGACATCAGAGAGGAACTGATGAATTTGTTTCCTTCCTCATCTACCATTGATCTGATGCAGGATTTAAGTTTGCCAAATGGATCTTTTTCATCTGGATCAGAGGCATCGTGAAGAAGATCAATAGAGAACTTCTCCTTATCCATAAAATCCATCAGATTAACCAGAAGCTCTTCCTTATTCTCAAAATGCCAGTAGATAGCACCCCTGGTAACCCCTGCATACTTAGCAATATCAGAAAGACTGGTTCTCTCATAACCTCTGCGTGTAAATAATCTCTGAGCACTTTCAAGGATTTTTCTTCTTGTAGCTTGGGAGTCTTCCTGTGTTCTGCGAGGCATAAAAATCACCTTTTATTATATAATTTGAACAAGAATCTGTTTTTTGTATGTAAATCTAGCTAGATTTTATGAAATCTGTGGTATTTGTCAATGAATTTAGGAGTTCAAAACATAAATACCCCTTATTAATGCAACAGTTAGATTACACAATCTATTAATGTATAAAACTGACATATGCAGATTAATTTCAAGAAAAAATCTCAAAATCCACATAATCTTTTGAAAAAACTAAAGCTTTTTAGCAAAATGACATACATTTGTCTTATTTGTGTTTAATAACAAAATGCGATTTAAGTTGCATAATTACAACCTGCTATATATTAAGCATTTTCACACTATACTTATAAATAACTCCTCATTACCCATAGGACCCTTGTGTATGTTATTGTTCAGAGCAAACAAATTCATATTACCTTGTGCGATTGCAGCCGCAATCGTTTCTTTAGCAGGATGTGGTAAATCAGAAAATCAGCAGCACGGAGCTCTACCAGTTGATGTTACACTGGTTAAAAAAGCCGATGTTGCAGTTATTTCCCGACTGACAGGAAGAGCCTCAGCAACCCGTAAGGCTGAAGTAAGACCTCAGGTTACAGGCATTCTTCAGAAACGTCTTTTTGTTGAAGGTTCTATCGTAAAACAGGGCGACCAGCTCTATCAGATCGATCCTTCTGTCTATGAGGCAAATGTAAAATCCGCTGAAGCAGCCCTTGCAAGTGCCAAGGCAACCCTGCACTCAACCCGTCTGAAGGCAGAAAGATACAGAAGCCTTCTTGAGAAAAAGGCTGTAAGCAAACAGGATTATGATGATGCTCAGGCAGCTTATCTGACCGCAAATGCCAATGTTAAGTCAGCAGAGGCAAATCTTGCTACCGCCAACATTAATCTTGCATACACCAAGGTTTACGCTCCTATTACAGGAACCATCAGCCGTTCAGACATTACCGAGGGAGCACTGGTTTCATCAGGACAGGTTACCCCTCTGACTACCATTCAGCAGCTTGACCCTATATATGTTGACTTAGGTCAGACCGCTGAGGAAAACATTCTTTTACGTAAGAATCTGACCGACGGCAAATTGTTGAACGATGGTAAGGCAAAGGTTGATATCTTCCTGTCTGACGGTACCAAGTATGCCCATTCAGGCACCATTGAGTTTGCAGAAATGAGCGTAGATGAGTCAACCGGCATGGTTAACCTCAGAGCTCTGGTTCCTAACCCAGAACATATTCTGCTGCCAGGCATCTTCCTGCGCGGTGAAATCAACCAGGGTGTTATGCCACAGGCTCTGACCGTTGCAGCAAACGGTGTTCAGCGTGAGGCTAACGGTATCACCTATGTATATGCTGTAAATGATCAGAATGTGGTTCAGAGAATCAACGTAAAGCTTGGAGCTCAGAGCGAAAACGCATACGTGGTAATTGACGGACTAAAAGAAGGTGACAAGGTTATTACCAGCAACACCCAGAAAATCCGCCCAGGTGTACCTGTAACTCCAATCATTCCAGGACAGGCACCTCAGGATGGACAGCAGGCTCAGCAGCCACAGCCACAGCAGAAATAAGATAGTAACGAGGAAAAACAGTAGATGGCTCGTTTTTTTATTAACCGCCCAATTTTCGCATGGGTGATTGCAATCTGTATTATGCTTGCAGGTATATTCGCAGTTAATACTCTGCCTGTTTCACAGTATCCTACAATTGCACCTCCATCCGTCTCCATCAGATCATCATATCCAGGTGCTGATGCCCAGACAGTGGAAAGATCAGTAACTCAGATTATCGAACAGAACATGACAGGTCTGGATGGCTACATGTATATGAGCTCATCCTCAGATTCATTCGGTAATTCCAGCATTACTATCACCTTTGAACCAGGTACCAATGCAGATATTGCTCAGGTTCAGGTACAGAATAAGATGCAGCAGACACAGTCTCAGCTGCCAACCACAGTTCAGCAGAACGGTGTTGATGTTTCAAAATCAACCGATGCCTTCCTGCTGATTGTGTCCATGTCAGCAACAGACAATGAGCATAACTCAACCGATATTTCAGACTACATGGAAACCAACCTTAAAGAGCCTTTGTCTCGTGTTGACGGTGTAGGTTCCCTGCAGGTTTTCGGTGCCCAGTATGCAATGCGTGTCTGGCTTGATCCAGAAAAGCTAAACAACTTTTCAATTTCAGCAGCTGAAGTTTCCGCTGCAATTCAGGCACAGAATGCTCAGGTTACCTACGGTTCTCTAGGTGGTACTCCTGCTGTTGCCGGTCAGATGTACACTTATACAATCACCGGTCAGAAGAGACTTGAAACTGTTGATCAGTTTGAGAATATTCTGCTGAAGGTAAATCCTGACGGCACCATGGTAAAACTAAAGGATGTCGCCAAGATTGAGCTAGGCTCAGAATCATACAATACCAGTGGAAAATACAACGGCAAACCATCATCTGGTCTGGCTATCATGCTGGCATCAGGTGCCAACGCACTTGAAACCGCCAAGAGAGTCAAGGAAGTTGTAAGCGAAAAGGCTCAGTACTTCCCGGACTGGGTTGAGCTGACCTATCCTTACGACACCACCGAGTTCATTGATGTGTCTATCAACGAGGTTTATCACACCCTGTTTGAAGCTATTCTGCTGGTGGTTCTGGTTATGTATCTGTTTATGCAGAACTTCCGTGCAACTCTGATACCATCTATCACAGTGCCGGTTGTACTTTTAGGTACATTTGCCATCATGCAGGCCTTTGGCTTCTCAATCAATACTCTGACCATGTTCGGTCTGGTACTGGCAATCGGTCTTTTGGTTGACGATGCTATTGTTGTGGTCGAGAACGTTGAGCGTATTCTTCATGAAGAACCAAATCTGACACCAAAACAGGCAACAGTTAAGTCCATGGATGAAATTACCGGTGCTCTAGTAGGTATTGCTCTGGTACTGTCAGCTGTGTTCGTGCCTATGGCCTTCTTCGGTGGTTCTACCGGTATTATTTACCGTCAGTTCTCAATTACCATCGTATCAGCCATGGTGCTGTCAGTATTCATTGCTATCGTGCTGACCCCTGCACTGTGTGCAACCATCCTTCTGCCTCCAGGATACAAGCCAGAAAAACGCAACCTGTTTACCTATATTGTCTACAGATTCGACAAGTTCTACGCTCCTGTACGTAAACTGATTGCAATGTGGAACAACTTCTTTGCCTATGTTTCCCAGAAATATCAGGATATGGTACTGGTAATTGTTCACAGAATCGGCAGATATCTGGTTTACTACACAATTATCTGTATTGCTCTGGTATTCGGCTTCACCAGAATTCCTACAGCCTTCCTTCCAAGTGAGGATCAGGGTGTGCTGCTGACCATGGTAAGCCTGCCTGCAGGTTCCACCAAGGAAAAGACCGAAGGTGTTCTGAATCAGGTAGCAGAGTACTTCCTGCACGCAGAAACAGAGAATGTTGAAAGTATTCTGACCGTAGCAGGCTTCTCCTTTGCAGGTCAGGGCCAGAATACCGGTATGGGATTTATCAAGCTTAAAAACTGGTCAGAACGTACTTCACGAGAACAGCATCCTGACATGATTTCAAACCGTGCTCAGATGCCTCTTTTAGGCGGTATTCGTGATGGCCTGGCTTTTGCTTTCAATATTCCTGCAATTCCAGAACTAGGTACTGCTGACGGTTTTGACTTCTATCTTGTTGATGGTGCTTCACAGGGTCATGAGAAACTGACCGAGGCCAGAAATCAGCTTCTTTATGCTGCATCACAGTCTAAACTTCTAACCCAGGTCCGTGCCAACGGTATGGATGATACCCCTCAGCTAAAGATCAAGATTGATTACGAAAAAGGTATGGCTCTAGGTCTGACTGCAGCACAGATCAACAATACCTTCTCTACTGCATGGGGTTCAGCATATGTTGATAACTTCATGGACAGAAACCGTGTTAAGAAGGTATACGTTCAGGGTATCGCAAAGGATCGTATGACCGAGAACGATCTTAAGAAATGGTATGTAAAGAGCAATAACGGCAGCATGGTTCCATTCAGCGCTTTTGTTACCATGGAGTGGACCTACGGTTCTCCACGTCTTGAAAGATTCAACGGTCAGTCTGCAATGGAAATTCAGGGTGCAGCCGTACCTGGAGTGTCATCAGGTCAGGCAATGAACGAAATGGAGCGTATAGCAAAAGAGGTTCTTCCTCCTGGCTTTGGCATCTCCTGGACAGGCGTTTCCTATCAGGAAAGACTGGCAGGTGCTCAGGGACCTATGCTTTACTTCGTTTCTCTGCTGGTTGTATTCCTGTCACTGGCTGCTCTATATGAAAGCTGGTCAATTCCTTTTGCTGTAATGCTGGTTGTACCTTTAGGTATTATCGGTGCTATCGCATCTGCAATCCTGACACAGTATATTCCGTTTGTTACATCACTTACCAACGACGTATACTTCCAGGTTGGTCTGTTGACCACTGTAGGTCTGGCCTCTAAGAACGCAATTCTGATTGTTGAGTTCGCAAAGGATCTGTACGACCGAGGTGAAAGACTTACCGAGGCTGTTGTACATGCTGCAAGACTGCGTTTCCGTCCTATCATCATGACCTCTATGGCCTTTATTTTAGGTGTGCTGCCTCTGGCTGTATCCTCAGGCGCAGGTGCTGCAGGACGTAACGAAATCGGTATCTGCGTTATCGGTGGTATGCTGACAGCAACTGTACTTGCTATCTTCTATGTTCCTGTATTCTTCGTGCTGATCATGAGATACTTCACCAAGTATGTTCCAGCCGATGTAAAACAGGAAAAGGCAAAAGTTCATCAGGAGAAAGTTGTTTCTCAGATAAAAGAAGCTAAAGAAGAAGATTAGTATTTAAGAAAGGGTTCTGTTGAAATGGTCACTGCAAATAGTGACCATTTTTTTTGCTCGAATTAAATATTTCTACTGATGAATCAGAATAGTTACAAGATCATGGTTGATATCATCCATCAGCGGAGCCATGGCAAATGGACCATGAGACAGACAGTCAACCAGAAGCTCCCTGTCATTGGTATTCTCTGAAGCTGTGAATTTTTCTGGCAGGAGATAGCCTAGTTTCTGAATATACAGTGCATTAGTCAGGTCGCACTCAGGAAGCAGCGCACGGGTTCTTCTGATAGCTTCAGTCAGCTCAAAGGCATTCTCCTTGTTAAGGCCACCGTGTCTGTTATCCATACACTCAATGATCTGATCCTTTTTAAAGGATAAGACAAAGTATTTCTGAGAATTGATTGGGAATGAGTTCATCTGAATCTGATTTACCAGATTAGAGGCAATCAGAGCCTCTCCCCACAGACTGTCAATCATCAGAATGTAGCTGTCTGAGGTAGTATCAAAGAGCTGATAGTGATCTCTGATAATAAGCGGAGCGGTAATCATTGAATTACTCTCTTCTCCAAGCAGGAAATCATCAACAATTTCACCTGCCTCAAATAAAGGTTCATTTGCATTAATCCTATATCCATGGTCAGAAAGATATTTTCTGAAATAGAAATAGGATACGGAATCATTCAGCCCATCAGGAGCAGTCAGCTTCTCGGGATCATTCTTCCCTCTTAACGCATTTTCAAACAGACATCTGTCTGAAACCTTACCTACAAGAGAATAGGTTGGAAGAATAACTGAATGAGCTTCAAAATACAGACCATCTCTTAAATTAGAATCAAGATCAAACTGTCTTGTATGAACAAAGGCAGAGAAAAGAGCATGAGCATAACGCAGAGAATTATTAACTCTGATATTGGTCAGACGGGTTACTCTATGAACTGAGGAGGAAAATAAAAGATAAAGTTTTCTTGAATTAACCTCAACACATTCAAAATCTCTGTCCTTTAGTAAACGGCTTTCAACCCATTTATCACGAAGTTCAGGAAGAACTGCAAGAATATAATGTCTGCCATCAGCACTTATATACAGCTGCCAGGTATCGGACTCATCCTCAAGCTCACCGATTACAATACCAGATGCAAGCTTATATTCAGAATCAAAAAAAGCATCACTCTCTTCATCTGAAATCATGAACTTGCTTTCATCTACAATAAAACTTGTCATATAAATATCTCTAACTCTTTAAGAACGTGAGCAAATAATAAAGAAATGATAAGGCATTTACTATGATTCAATTCTCACGCTTTTGAAAAAAAAATTACTGTTCAGCTACATGATACTTTTATTTGTATATTTATTTTTTCTTATTGATAATTATTCTTGTTTATTTTTCTAATTATTCAATATGTAGTAAAAAGGAGCATCAGCTCAAAATTTGCTTATGCTAATTTTCCTCTAAGTTTCAAAGAGTAAATTCAGAGCGCAAAAAAAATGTAATAAATTTTAATTTATCATCTTCTATAAATTAAAATAATTTTCATTTAGTTTTTCTATTTAAGAAACTTGTCCTTCGAATAAAACGTACACATTGAAAATTGGGGATCAAAAATGACATTCGTTGAATCAATCAAAACCTGCATAATGCAGAAATACATCTCAGTTCAGGGCAGAGCCAGCCGTTCTGAGTACTGGTGGTTTATACTTTTTAGCTATATTGTTAATTTTATTGCCAACTTTATTCCTCTAATCGGAATTTTAATCGCTCTTGCGCTTGTTATTCCAAGCATAACCGTAGCCGTAAGACGCTGTCATGATCTGAACAGAACCGGATGGCTTCTGCTTGCTCCAGCTTTAATGATTATTCTGGGCGGTATTGTTCTGGCCTTAGCTTTTTCAGGACAGAGCGAAATTATCATGTACCTGGCTGTATTTATGCTGGTTATTGGATGTTTTGGCGGTATAGCCTTATCCATCTACTTTATCTTCCCTGGTACTCAGGGTCCTAACAAATACGGTGAAGGTCCATACGTATTTACAGAAAACAAAGCTACAATTCAAGCTTAAAACTGTAAATAGTTTATTTGTACAGATCAGTAAAACAACTGATGCAAAAATCAGCTCCTCAGCAGCATAGCTTCTGAGGATTATTTTTACCTTATAAAATGCAGTCTCTAGAAACAGAAAATAGAAGCAATAGAAAAAAGTCATAAATACACATGATCAAAAGCGTCCGCAGCTGGAAGGATAGGTTCAAAGAAGGAAATCTTTCTTCCGATTCTATTGAAAGAGAGTCAGAACCAGAAAGATTCAATCTGGTTTAGAGGATGTACAAAGGAAGAGATTCATGACAAGAACTCTTCCTTTTTAAGTACCCCCACTTTAATCATATTTCACTGAAAAAAAACCAGAAATTATGAAACTCTTGAAAATACTGTAATTCACCTCACATTTTTCGATTTATCTGCCTAATGGTGATATAATTAGCCCTTCAAAATTTGCAATAGTAAACCATACTATTGTGATAAGACAAAGATTTTTATAGGTACGAGAGCGATCCTCTCTGCCTGAATATAACCTACAGGAAAAGCCTGTCTGGAGTTTTCAATATGATTACAATTCAGGAATTAAAACCAGTTTTTACAGCAGAACAGATTCAGAAAAGAGTAAAAGAGCTAGGTGAACAGATCACCCGCGATTATGAAGGAAAGGACTTCATCTGTGTTGGTGTTCTGAGCGGTGCAGTAATCTTCTTTTCAGATCTGCTGAAGAATATTGATTCCACCAGAGTTTCACTGGATTTTATGCGTGTATCTTCATACGGTAGCGCAACCGAGACCTCTGGAGTTGTAAAGATTATTGAAGACGTTAAATTCAATATGGCAGGAAAGAATGTTCTGATCATTGAGGATCTGATTGACTCAGGTCTGACCATGAAGAGAGTACAGGAAGTATTCATTGAGCGTGGAGCCAAGTCAGTAAAACTTTGTGCTCTGATCAACAAGAAAGAGCGCCGTGAGGTTGACGTTAACATTGATTACTACGGTTTTGAGCTGGATAGAGGCTTTATTTTAGGTTACGGTATGGATTTTGATGGCAGATACCGCAATCTTCCTGCAGTTTATGAAGCAGTAATCAAGGAAGAATAGTTTCTGATAATTATTCGCAAAAAACAGGCTCTTTTCTATGATTTTTCATCAGAAAAGAGCCTTTTTCATATAGAAAACTCTTTTTTTGAAATTTTATCTTTTTTTTCTTATTTAGCATGCCAGACACATTGAAGCGATACAGTCTGAAAAACACAGTTTTTCAGACTTTTTTTTACAAACCCAAAGAATTTTCATTAAAGATGATAAAGGTTAGCAAAAAGCCTTTTTTATTTCCCTTGTAAAAAATATAATTCCTGTGTTGGTTATTTTTAGATTTCGGAAGATTTATGAAAGAAGTAGCACTCTTTTATGGAACTTATACAGGCGTAACCGGAGAGGTTGCCCAGAAAATTGTTAATGAGCTTGGTGCCGATAAGGTTGATATATTCAATATCAGCAAAGATGGCGATAAGATGGAAAACTATAAGAAGCTCATTATCGGAACATCCACCTGGAGTATCGGTGAACTTCAGGAAGACTGGAATGATTTTATGCCTAAGCTGCAGAAGATGGACTTTACAGGCAAGACAGTAGCCCTCTTTGGTACAGGCGATCAGGTAGGCTACCCAGACACTTTCCTGGACGGTATGGGAATGCTTTATGAGACCTTTCAGTACAGAGGTGCAAATTTCATTGGCTACTGGCCTACTGTAGGCTACGATTTCACCAGTCCTCTTCCTCTTTTGGACCATGATCATTTTGTTGGTCTGGCTATCGATGAAGACAATCAGCCAGAACTTACAGACGAGCGTATAAAAGAATGGTGCAGTCAGATTAAACCTCTTTTAGGAATTTAAGCACCATAAGCCTATTCTTTGCACATTTTTGTGTAAATATTGGAAAGACAAATCCTCAGCTAAAGTAGTATCTGGGGATTTTTTATGTCACCTCCATTTTTTTACATAACATATTTATGTTCTGAGGAGGAACTAAGTTCCCAAACGAAGCCATTAACATTTCTGAACAACCTAGATGGCTCATGGAGGATAAACAGTTGGTTTTGACTTGGATCCATTCTCTCAGTCAACGGACTGACTAGAGGAAGGAGTCATATAGATTGTCTGGTATTTCATTCTGCACTGATACAGAAACTAGCAGTACTCATTTCTTTACATAATCAGAATTTTCTGCACCAAAACACAGCAAAATCATATAAACATTTTTTTTAATAGTCTTAGAAACTAAAATAAATAGCGTTAATTCAAACTTTTTGTAAATTGCAAAATAAAATAACTCTTTATTTTATCAGCTATAACACCTTATAATTGAGCGCTTTATTAGACTTAATAATAAGTTTTGTTTTTCAAATTTAGGTAAGACTATGACTTCTACAAAACGTGTAGGCTTTTCATCTAAGATTGGTGGACTGCTAGCCGCTGCCGGTTCTGCTATCGGTTTAGGTAACATCTGGCGTTTTCCTACCCAGTGTGGTGAAAACGGAGGTTCAGCCTTTTTACTGGTGTATTTCCTGATTATTATTTCATTCGGAATTCCACTTTTAATTGCAGAATTCTCAATTGGTCGTCATTCAAGAGCTAACGTAGGTAATGCCTATAGCGTTCTGGCTCCAAATTCTTTCTGGAAATTCGTTGGTTTTGGTTCTGTTGCCGTGGCTACCGTTATCCTCTGCTACTATAACGTAGTTGTGGGCTGGGTTTTATATTATGCATGGGACTCTGTAACCGGAACCTTTAATGATTTAGCCGCCATTCAGGCAACTGCTGAAGCAGGTAAAGACGTATTCACAGATCACTTCGTTGGATTCATTTCCAATCCATGGAAGCCAATCATGTGTCTGTTCATTGTTCTGGCTATTATCCACGGTATTATCGTCTGCGGTGTTCAGAAGGGTATCGAAAGATCATCAAAACTTCTGGTTCCAGCTCTGTTCGTTATCATGGTTATGCTGGTAATCTTTGCTGCAACCATGCCAGGTGCAGGTGATGCTTATTCATTCCTGTTCAAGCCAGACTTTGATGCAATCAAGAATCCAGATGTATGGTTGGCTGCATTGGGACAGTGCTTCTACTCATTCTCCTTAGGTATGGGTATTGTTACATACGCTTCATACTTCAGATCAGAGGTTAATCTTGGGCGTACAGCTCTGTCAGTAGCAGGTCTTGATACCCTGGTTGCTTTAATGGCAGGTCTGATTATCTTCCCTGCAGTATTCTCTGTTTCAGGAGTTGAGCCATCTGCTGGTGCCGGTCTGGTATTTATTTCATTACCAAACGTATTCCACAGTGCTCTGCACACAATGCCATTCTTCAACTGGATTATTCCATCAGCTTTCTATCTGATTCTGCTGGTGGCAGCAATCACTTCATGTATCTTCCTCCACGAGGTTGGTACTGCATTCATTGCTGAAAGAGCTAATATGTCCAGACGTACCGCTGCACTGGTAGTTACCATTGGTACATTTGTTGTCGGTATTGCAGCATCTCTGTCTTACGGACCATGGGATGTCAAGGTATTCTTCGGAATGAACTTCTTCGACTTCCTTGACTTCTTCACAGCTCAGATCGTTCTTCCTCTAACAGGTTTAGGCGCATCACTGTTCGTTGGCTACAGAATGCAGAGATCACAGCTTATTCAGGAACTTACCTCAAATGGTACCCATAAGTTCACTCTTGTTGGTCCATTCCTGATTCTGCTGAAATATATCATTCCATTACTGATTATCTTCATCATGGTAACTCAGTTATTCGGAATCAAGTTCGGCTAATCTTTACTTTGAACTCCGCAGTTGCTCTGCGGAGTTATCTTATTCCTTTCCTGTCTTTCCTTTTCATTCGATTTTATTTATCCACCTAAACAAAGAGATTTTCCCATTAGGTATTCAGCCTATGATATGGAACTCTGAGTAACTTACTGAAGTTATAGTTATTAAGGAAGGAGTAGTGGTTGAATAATCAGTCAAGACCTGATGAGAGCTTAAAAGCTGACAATCAGGTCTATTTACGAGTTACTCTATTTTCAAATACACAGAAGCGTACATGGCAGGAAGAACAAGTAAAGTCAGAATAGTAGCAAAGAGCAGACCAAAGGCCATTGCAGTAGCCATCGGCCCCCACAGAGCGTTGGTGGCCAGAGGGATCATGGCAAGGATTGCAGCCATGGCTGTCAGCATAATAGGTCTTAGACGACTGATAGAGGCACTGATCAGAGAATCATAGATACTCATTCCCTCTCTGATATGCTTTTCAATCTGATCGATAAGAATTACAGAGTTTCTGATGATAATTCCAAAAAGTGCAAGTAAACCTAATATCACCACAAAACCAACCGGTCTTCCTGTAATTCCAAGCCCTATGGTTACACCGATAATTCCTAGAGGAGCTGTCAGCAGTGTAATCACAACCTTCTTGATACTCTGAAGTTCAAACATCAGAATAACCAGAATAATAATCGCCATTACCGGTGCTGGTTTTAGGAATGAAGCAGTGTTCTTCTGGCTGTTCTCAAGTCCGCCATCCAGTTCAATACTGTAACCATGCGGAAGAGAATTTCTGAACTCCGTAAGATCACTGTAAATCTGAGCGGTTACATCATCACCACTAAGCCCGTCTTTGACTTCTGCACAGATTTTAACTGCAGGAAGACGGTCTCGACGCAGAATATTTGCCTCTTCTACCCCTCCTTCAAGGGTTGCTATTGATCCTAAGGTTAATTTCTTACCATCAGGGAGTTCAATAGGCATATCCGATAGAGTCTGGTAAATATCAGAATTCTCTGCTTTAAGTCTTAAGATAATAGGAATAGTTACATCCTTATCCTGCATTGAACTGATAACTTCACCTGAGGTTAAAAGCTTCACCTGAGAGGCTATAGAGCCAGAGGTTAAACCTAACTGTTTCAGTTTAAGGTTCTCAGCTCTGGTATCAAGGCCAATCATCTCCTCGCCTCCTTTTCTCCTGATATTCTTCAGGCTGTCATAGGTGTACATAATCTCCTCTACCTTTGAGGTGATATCTCTTACCTTGTTAAGGTCAGGCCCCTGAATTCTGAAAGTAACCGCATATTCAGTAGGAGAGCCGGTCACAATCAGCATGGTATGCCCGATAACCTCAGGGAATTTCTCTTCTATAAGAGACTTAACCTCCCGTTCAAGTTTTGTTCGCTCCTCAATTCCCTTTGCTACCATAATAAACTCAGCCATATTAGGTTTAGCATTGGCAGGAGAGAAAGTAAGCACAAAACGTGGATTCCCCTGACCTATGGTGTAGGAATAGTATTCAAGATTTTTACTTTCCTGAATTGCCTTAGCAAAACGTCCGGCAACCTCCTCACTGTTTTTGTAGGAGGCTCCTGCCGGCAGTTCCATTCTCAGAACCAGTTCAGGATGAGAGGAGGCAGGAAAGAATTCTGTACGCAATAACGTGAAGCCATAGGCACAGACTGCAAAAAGCACAAAGACAGAAAGGAGAACAACTTTTCTCTTCTCGATACAGAAAATCAGAAGCTTTTTATATTCTGCTCTGAATCGAAGTATAAAGGCGGCAACAGGGCTTTCCTTTTTCTCTGAGATTCTTCCAATCAGATGATAGGCAAAAAGTGGAGTTGCAAGACCAGCTACAAGCCATGACACTATAAGAGCAATAGTTATCACATAAAACAGAGAGCAGCAGAACTCTGAGGCAGAACCTTCAGCAAGTGCTACCGGTATAAAACCGGCACAGGTGATAAGAGTTCCTGTAAGCATCGGTACCGCGGTTTCACTGAAGGCAGCCACTGCGGCATCAACCTTGCCAAGACCTTCTCCCAGTTTCACGATAATCATTTCAATAACAATCATCGCATCATCCACCAGAAGCCCCAGACCTATAATCAGACCTCCTAAAGACACACTCTGAAGATCAATACCCAGGAAATACATGATGCTGAAGGTAATGGCAAGAACCAGAGGAATGCATAGAGCAACCACCAGTCCTGCGTGTGTTCCTAAACTGAAGATACTTACACCGAAAATGATTATGAGAGCTTCAACCAGACAGCGAACAAAGCTAAAAATCGCATTATCAACATTTCTGGCCTGATTAGCCACCTGATGAAGATCCATACCTGCGGGAAGAGAGTTACTGCACTCGTTTATGACTTTACCCAGTTCATCGCCAAATTTAATGATATTCTCTCCTGAAACCATGGAAACGGCGATACCAATGGCAGGCTCACCATTATAGAAAAAAGCGGTTTCACCGGTCTCAAGATAGGTATTTCTAATCTTCAGAAGATCAGCCAGCCTGATAACTTTTCCGTTCTTGTTGAGTGGCAACAGGGAGAGTTCGTCCTCCGATTTGAAGTTATTGTTAAGCCTCAGAGGAATCATGTCCTGTGAACCGGATATAATTCCAGAATCAGTTACAGTATTCTCACTTTGGATAAGTTTTCTGATCTCAGAGACACTGATGTCGGACTTAAGCATCACATAAGGATTGGCATCAGCATAAATACACTGGGTTCTTGTACCCAAAAGCATGACTTTCTTGGTCTGTTTAAGATTAAGAATGGAAGCTTTAATCTTTTCAGCCTCATCCTTAAGATCACGCATGGTATAACCTTCATCTGCGGTCAGAGCGTAAATCATTCCGTAAACATCATCAAAATGATCATTTACCTGAGGAGTTTTCACACCGGCAGGAAGATTTGGAGTTTCCGAAATCACAAGATTTCTGGCATCAGTCCACAGACGGCGAATATCATGCTTATTTACAGAATCCTTAAGATTTACGTAAATAATACTTGAATTTGGCATGGAATAGCTTTCCAGATTATCCAAATTCTCCAGATCCTGCAGCCTTTTCTCGAGTACATCAGTAACCTGCTCCTCCACCTGTCTGGCATCAGCTCCAGGCCACTGTGTATAAATAACCATCTGCCTTATGGTGTAGTCAGGATCTTCCATACGGCCAAGAGATAAATAGGAGAAAATTCCCGATATGACTAACAGGAAAGAAAAGAAATAGACAAGAGCCTTATGTGAAAGGCTCCATTTTGCAAGATTAAAACGCATTACATGATCTCCACAAGCTGACCTTCATGCAGTCTTGAGGCTCCTGCAATCACTATAACCTCACCATTGGAAAGCCCGGATTTAATCTCAACCTGATTTTCCTTAAGACGACCTAAGGTTACCTTTCTGAAAACAGCCTTACTGTTCTCTATTGAGTAAACTCCACTCTCACCGTTTATTGCTGTTACTGCACAGCGAGGTATGAAGCTGCTTTGCTCTGAAGGAGCAGCTGACAGGGCAACTCTTACAGTCATTCCCAGCTTAAGAGCTCCTCTATCGGCAAAAGAGGCCTTAACCCTGAAAGTATGGGTTTTCTCATCTGCAATAGGGGAAATCTCAAAGATACTGCCGTCGATTTCTTCCTTACTGTAATTTGAGGAAATCTTTACAGCATCTCCCGTTTTGAGCATTGAAACTGTCTGTTCTGGAACATTGAACTGAGCCTGAAGATTTGAATCTACAGCCATAGTAACCACAGTAGTACCTGTATTTACCACCTGACCGGGATCAGCATGCGTCTGTATGATTATGCCGTCCTTATCGGCCTTAAGCTCAGCATAATTCAGCTGATTTCTGCACTCCTCATAATTGGCATTAGCCTGCTCCAGAGAAGATAAGGAAGATTTATATTCATGTTGAGTCTGGTCATAGGCAAGCTTACTTACGGCGCCTGCACTTAAAAGTTTTCTGTAACGAGCAAGATTCTTCTGTGCAAGCTCAAGTGCTGATTTTGCGTGCTTAACCTGTGCAGATGCATTTCTGATACTCTGCTCCAGATCTTTTTTATCCAGAGTCAACAGAACCTGTCCTTTACTTACACGATCACCCACTTCCACGTGTCTTTCAAGAATTTTGCCTGCCACCTGAAAAGATAATGGAGTTTCAAACTGACTATGAATTTCACCAGCAAAAATCAGCGAAGATGACATCATATCCGAGGATACAGTCATTGTCTTTACTCTTAAAGGCATAACCTTTGTCGGAGTCTGTTCTCTGCTGATACCTATATTGAAGATCGCAATAACCGTAAAGAGCACGGTTGCGGCAAATCCGCACAGGTACTGCTTACGTGAAAATTTCATTATTTAACCCTTAAATCCACTTTAAATCACAAAAAATTCTGTCATAAAATCAGATAGATAATTTAAAGATAATAAATTATTGAACACCTGTTTTTTAGAAGTATATAAACTATATATAAGGCGTCAATTCACGTAGGATATGATCTGTCTGATAATAAACACTTATTAAACATGTGTTCATTATCTTTTTTTTACTCTGCCCGCTCAGAGACAATAAGGATCAGATAATGAAAGAAGATTTACGATTTAAAAAAACAGAACTTGCCATAAGAGAAAGCGTCTTCCACCTCTTAAAAAACAAGAAATCAAGCGAAATAACCGTTGCGGAAATCTCAAGACACGCTCTTTTGGGAAGAGGTACCTTCTACCAGCATTACCGTAGCATTGATGATCTTGTCAGAACCATTGAAGATGAAGCTATTTCTCACATGGAGAAAATCTACGATCAGAACGCTCAGGACAAAAAGATTGAGAATGTGGGATGTCTGGTTGTATATCTGATTGAATATTTTGAAAAAAACAGAGATAACATCCTACTGTTAATCAGAAATTCCAATGGAGAATTCACAGCAAGAGCAGTAAATATCTTTCTTAAAAAATACATCAGCTGTGATTACAAGGATACGCAGGAGAAGGTTCTGAGACAGGACATTATTGAAGGAACCTTTGCTATCTGCGGCTTTGTCGGTGTTATTAACCGCTGGATGTCAGGTGAGATTGCCTTTGAGAAAAAAGAGCTTATTGAGCTTTTAAACAACGTTCTATTCAAGATTTACAAATAAAAAACTCCGGCTTATTTAGCCGGAGCATTACGTTATTTAAATTGAGTTTTGGAAATTATTTAGCTGAACGAGCAGCTGCGTCCTGGATTGATAGTTTAGCAGCAGCAGCCTTTAAGCCTTCCATGTCTAACTTAGACATCTCAACGAACTCTTCAGCAGTATATGGTAACTTCTCTACGAAATACTTCTCGTACTCAGCATAGTCAGCTGGTGAAGATACATATAGATATGGGAAGTTAACATCTTCAAACTTGCCTTCGAAATCCTTGTAGTTGCCCTTGATTGCATTGTAGGTCATCATGAAGGCAAATAGAGGATCGCAGTAGTGACCGCCTGACTGACCAGCCATTGAGCCGTTCTTTAATCTCTCACCTAAATCAGGTAGGAAGTCGGTTGAAACGATCTGGATCTTGCCGGTCTTGCCTGCACGCTCAACAGCAGCAATAGCACCCTGTAATGGGTCACCGCCACCACCAGCTGGGATTAAAGCGTCTAGCTTAGGATTTGCAGCCATTAAAGCTTCAGCAGCCTTTGAACCACCTTCTGAAGTGGTACCTGCGTACTGTGGATCTGATAGAACAGCCTGATCATTTGGATGATCCTTGTTCCACTTTTCAACGCCAGCCTTGTAACCAGTCCAGCGGCCTAACCAGGTAGCGTCACCCTGCTCCCAGCCAATCAGACCGATGTTACGGCAGCCTTTGTCTAACAGGATGCCTACTAACTTCTCACCATTCTCTGGCTCGTTCTCGTGAACTGCACCGATGTAGTAAGGTGATTTCTCTGCCATCTTGTAGATAGCTGGGCTTGCATCCTTAGAAATAATACGGAAGAACTGAGTTAAATATACTTGGTTATCATTTGCAGTCTTAATTGCAGAAGTCATTTCAGTATCTGAAGAGTTACAGATAATGATACCCTGACAGCCTGCTGCGGCTAACTGCTCTACTGAAGAAGTAACCTTCTCTGATACGTGAGCCTGATCGATGTACTGAACCTGAACACCTAAAGCGCTGGCAGCTGCATCAAGAACTTTCTTACAGCATGAACCTAGAACGTCTGTTGATGACCAGATTGAAACACCAATCTTGATGTCTTTGTTTTCAATTGCACTTGCAGTGGTGCTGAAAGATGCAATTGTAGTAGCAACAGCTGCGCAAGCAATTGCTTTTGCAAATTTTTTCATAGTAAATTTCATATATTTATCCTTCAATGTTTGATTGGCAACTTGATATGGTTGCACGTAATGAAGAGAAAACTCTCGTTCGTTACATGTGTAAATAATACAAATTTTTTAGTCGTAAACGTGTGCGGAGATCACAAATTCAGAAAACTATTTTTCACCGCAGGTCAACTTTTTATATCTTTTACTTATATTTCAACAAGTTAATATTTTCTTTAAAAATTTACATTTGTGTATTTTTTTAACAGTATCAAAAACTCATCGAAAAGCTTTGTAAATTTTTTTAGTAATAGCAATGAGATGCGCATTTACTGTGATTAAATATGGCTACTTCTTCACAAATATAGAGAAGACAAAGGTTCATAACCATCTGTTACATAAAATCTTTTTGAAAGTTTTTGTGATTTAATTCATAAAAACGACCAAATTTAATTAAAATTTGTGCGTATTCATATATTATCGTAACCGTTTACGTGATTTTAAATTAAATTTCGTATACATTTAAATCAACAGAAATGCACAAATGTGCATAAGTACAACAAATGGCATCTGCCAAAGACTCAAAACAAACCCATGTCAGGTTTTACCTCACATGCAAAAAAGGAATCAACATCATGACTGGAATAAAAAATCTCTCCGGTGCAACTAAAGGTTACATAGTTTTAGTAGCACTGGTATTTCTATCCTGGGCTATATTCAAAGTTTTAACTCCAGACAACTTCGGTGCCCCAGACAATCTGCTTAACTACTTTCAGGCAAGTTTGATTGCCACAGTTGGTGCCATCGGATTCTATTTCGTGATGGATATGGGTCTGTTCGACTTTTCTATCGGTGCTAACATCATCCTGTCAGCAGTTGTAGGCTGTCAGTTAGCCAACCACTTTGGCATGGGTTATACCGGTCTTATCGGAGGTGCAATTGCAACCGGTGCTTTAGTCGGACTGGTTAACGGTGTTCTATACGTAAAGCTGCGTATTCCATCAATGATTGTTACTGCAGGCTTAGCACTTATTTATGAGTCAATTGCCAACTATATGGCAGGTGGCGTAGTTCAGACTCTGCCTTCATCACTGCGAGCTTTCGGTTCAATGCCAGGCAACATCATCCTTGCAGTAATCACCTTCATCATTGCATACGGTATTCTTAACTACACCAAGTTCGGTACTTACACCTACGCAATCGGTTCTGACGAGTTCGTAGCCAAGAACATGGGTATCAATGTTGACAAGTTCAAGGTATACGCATTCATTCTTTCAGGCGCATTCTTCGGTGCCATGGCTGTTCTAACCATCAGCTACGGTTCATCAATGGTTGCAGCAACCGGTATGTCATCAATGGCACGTAACTTCGTTCCTACCATGGGATGCTTCTTCGGTCTTGCATTCATGAAATACGGTATTCCACTTCAGGCTATTATCTTAGGTGAGTTCATCGTAAACATCATCTTCTTCGGCTTCATTTCACTTGGTGCTCCAACAGCTATTCAGGACGTTATCACAGGTCTTGCTCTGCTGGTAATCATCACATTAACCACCAAGGTATCTAAGGGCGAAATCGTTAAGTAATAAGGATAAGAAAAATGAGCGAAGTAAGATTACAGGTTAGAAACATTACCAAACATTTCGGTATCAACAGAGCATTAAATAACGTTTCTTTTGATATCAACAAAGGTGAAGTACACGCACTTATCGGTGAAAACGGCTCTGGCAAGTCAACCATGACCAACATGTTAACCGGTATTTATCCAATGGAAAGCGGAACCTTTACCTTAGACGGAGAGGATATCCATCCAAAGAATCAGGTTGATGCCAACAACAGAGGCGTATCCATCATTGTTCAGGAACTGGGTACTCTATCAGGTCTGACCGTTGCAGAGAACATCTTTTTAGGTCATGAGGAAAGATTCATCACCTACGGATTCAGAAATACCGCTGCTATGAATGCAGAGGCACAGCGCCTGTTAAACGAATACGGATTCAATTTCATCAAGTCATCCGATCTTGTAGACAACTACAATTTCGAGGAAAGAAAGCTGATCGAAATCGTAAAAGCAACCTACTTCAATCCAAAGATTGTAGTTATCGATGAGACCACCACTGCACTTTCACAGGAAGGCCGTGAAGAGCTGTACAAGCACATGAACCGCATCCGTGAGCAGGGAAATACAGTTATCTTCATCTCCCACGACCTGTCAGAAATTCTGGACAAGTCAGACACCATTACCATCCTTCGTGACGGTGAGTACATCGACACCGTAAAGAGCAAGGATGTAAATGAGGATGATCTGAAGAAACTGATGGTTGGCCGTGAGGTTACCGGTGACTACTACCGTTCAGACTACGGTGAGAAGGTAAGCGATGAGGTTGTGCTTTCAGTTAAGAACGTTACTGTTCCAGGTCTGATTTCCAACGTAAGCTTCGATCTTCACAAGGGTGAGATTTTAGGCTTCGGTGGTCTGTCAGAGTCCGGTATGCACGAAATCGGCAAGGCAATCTTCGGTGCAAGCTTTGACAGAGAAGGTTCTGTTGTACTTGCAGACGGCACACAGATTAACGATATTCCAACAGCAATCACCCACTCTATCGCCTACACCTCAAAGGATAGAGACAATGAGTCAGTTGTTTTGAATCAGAGTATCCGTGACAACATTGCTCTACCTTCACTGAGTGAATTATCAAACAATGCCGGTATTCTAAACTGGGGCAAGATTAAGAAATTTGCAATCGACTATGCAAAGGAAATGTCTGTAAAGATGGTAAATACCGATCAGTTTGTATCTGAACTGTCTGGCGGTAACAAGCAGAAGGTTGTTCTGGCTCGCTGGATTGGTAAGGGTTCAGACATCGTCGTACTTGATTCCCCTACCCGTGGTATCGATATCAAGGTAAAGCAGGATATTTACCAGCTGATGAACCGCATGAGAAAAGAAGGTAAGTCAATCATCATGATCTCTGAGGAGCTGATGGAACTTATCGGTATGTGCGACCGTATCATCATTATGAAGGACGGCGCTCTGAAAGGTGAGCTGCCACGTTCTCGCGAACTGAATGAAAACAGCCTGATCTCCATGATGGTTTAACGGAGCAATAACAAAAAATGACAGACATTGCAAACAATACAACATTAGATATTGGTTTAAGGAGCCAGACCATGTCAGACACACTAGGAAATAAAGACCAGAATAACAACAAGAAAGAACTGGAACAGAAAAAACTTCGCAGAATGAGAATGATTCGTTCTCTACTGCCAATTGTTGGACTTTTTTTAGTATTCTTCCTGTTCAACTTCCTGACCGACGGCAAGATGATGGCAAAACTGCCACTGGCTATGTCTCAGGTATACGTAATCATGATTGCATCAATGGGCGTGTTCTTCATCATGACCATGGGCGGTCTGGACTTCTCACAGGGTTCGATTCTGGGCTTATCCGCAATCGTGGTCTGCTCACTGTCTGAGTACAGCATTCCTCTGGCAATCATCGGTGGTATTCTGACCGGTGCAGCAATCGGTGCAATCAACGGATATTTCTACGTAAACCGTAAGATCAAATCCTTCATTGTAACAATCTGTACCATGTTCCTGTTCAGAGGCTTAATCAAGTATCTGACCACTGAGGCTCCTGTTGCAGGTTCATTCGAACTGATTGAGCTGGACAGCACCGCACTTAAGGTTGGCTGTACTGCTGCAGTAGTTGCTGTTGGCTTCGTATTCTTCTGCTTCACCAAGTTCGGTACCTACCTAAAGGCTATCGGTGCTGGTGAGAAGGCTGCCAAGTTCTCAGGTATCCGTACCGACAGAATCAAGTTCCTGGTTTACGTATTATCAGGTGCTATTACCGGTTTCGCAGCATTCATTCTTTCAATCAAGAATGGTTCTGTTACCTCTTCAGGCGGTAACCAGTTAGAGACCCAGATCCTTATCGCTCTAGTTTTAGGCGGTATGCCAATCTCTGGCGGTGCTATGGCAAGATTCGGTAACTTCATCGTAGGTTCTCTGCTGTTCGTAGTTCTGAACTCAGGCCTGAACATGATCGGTTTCAGCATCCCAATGATGCAGTTAATCGAGGGTATCGTATTCTTAATCTTCGTAGCAATCTTTGCCGACAGAAAAGCAATTCACGTTATCAAGTAGCAGTTCCCCCGCATTTTATGCGGGGTGTTTTTTGGACAATAAGAATAATTTTTTTCAATCAAATTCATTTAAGGATAAACATAAATTATGGCTAAGTTATATTTCGTTGTAGGCTCACAGGATCTATACGGTGATGAGTGCTTAAAGCAGGTTGCAGCAGATGCTGCCAGAATGACCGAGTTCTTTAACAAGAAACTTCAGGGCGTTAAGGTAGAGCTTCTGCCAACCGTTGTTAACTCAGAAACCTGTATTGAAGACATGAGAAAGGTAAGCACTGATGATGACTGTATCGGTGTTATGACCTGGATGCATACTTTCTCTCCTGCAAAAATGTGGATTAAGGGTTTACAGGAGCTGCGCAAGCCTCTGATTCACCTGCACACTCAGGCAAATGAGAAGCTACCATACGACGAAATTGATATGGACTTCATGAACCTGAACCAGGCTGCCCACGGTGACCGTGAATACGGCTTTATTCTAGCCCGTCTGCGTATACCTCACCAGGTTGTTGCAGGCTACTATGAGCACCAGGACGTAATCGACAGAATTTCAAGATTCGTTGATGTTGCAAGAGCAATCAACTTCTCAAGACACCTGAAGGTTGCATCATTCGGTAACAACATGCGTGAAGTTGCAGTTACCGATGGTGATCGTGTTGAGTCTCAGATCCGTTACGGCTGGGAGTGCAACTACTTTGCTCTGGGTGATCTGGTTAAGGAAATCAATGCTGTTTCAGAAGCTGAAGTTGATACCAAGATGAATGAGTACACCTCAAAGTACACCATGAAGACCACCAACATTGCAGCAGTTCGTGAACAGGCCCGCTATGAGGTTGGTTTAGAGAAGTTCCTGTCAGCAAGAAAGCTAGGTGCATTTGCTGATACCTTCCAGGATCTGCATGGTCTAAAGCAGCTTCCAGGTATTGCAGCTCAGAATCTGATGGGCAAGGGTATCGGCTTTGGTCCTGAGGGTGACTACAAGATTTCAGCTCTGTCAGCTGTTCTGATGAACATGGCAGAAGGACGTAAAGGTGCAACTGGCTTTATCGAGGATTACACCTACGATTTAACCGAGGGCAAGGAACTTGAGCTTGCGTCTCACATGCTTGAGGTTCCTGTAACCTTCGCTGCAACCAAGCCTGAGATTGATGTTCTACCTTTAGGCATCGGCGGCAAGGAAGATCCTGCACGTCTGATCTTCGACGGTGTTGAAGGTGACGGCATTCAGGTAACCTTAGTTGATATGGGCACCCACTTTAGAATCATCTGTGCTGATATCGAGCTTGTAAAGCAGCCTAAGCCAATGCCAAAACTTCCAGTTGCAAGAATCATGTACCGTCACAAGCCAAACTTCCGTATCGGTACTGCAGGCTGGTGCTACGCCGGTGGTGCTCACCACAGCGTTGTATCAACCGCTCTGACCCGTGAGGATATCGCTCTGTTCGCCAAGTTAACAGGCACTGAGCTTATCTGCATCGGTGAGGACACCACTGAGGCTGATCTTGAGAAGATGGCTACTCAGTACTACAAATAGTTTCTAGTTTTAAGTCTTTATTGTTTTGCCTGCAGTCCATGGCTCACGTCTGCAGGCTTTTTTTTTCAAAAAACCTCCCCCAAAGTGACACACTTCAAAAATATTTTTTAGAAATTAATTCAAGTGTGAGAAAGCTATCAGATGTTATACATAAATACTTATGTTTCTTGACTAACTTCCCTCTAAATTTTAATTTTGACAACGGATGTATGTTTTATTAAACGTGCACAGGCGTCGTTTTCTGAACATATCTGAAACTTTTTAAGGTTTTTATTACGTTTTTTACAGATATAAAGGAGCTCATATGAAGTTTCGTTTTGTTGCAACCTGCATTGCAGCCTGCATGTTTTCTCTAAGTGCTGCAAATGCTGCTTCAGTAACTCTTAAACTGGGACATATCGCAGAGCCTTCAAACCCATACGGCATGGGAGCAGAGCATTTTGCAGAACTGGTTAAGAACTATTCAAACGGAGACATAGAGGTTCAGGTATTCCCTTCATCACAGCTAGGTAACCAGCGTGATCTTGTTGAAGGTCTAACCTTAGGTACTGTTGAGATGACCCTGACAGGTACCGCTGTATTAGGAAACTTTGCTCCAGAAGTTTCAGTATTCGATCTTCCTTTCCTGTTCAGAGATACCGACCACGCCTATAAGGCACTGGACACCATCGGTATGGATCTGTGCAAGAAATATGTTGAGCCAAAAGGCATGATTACACTGGCCATCTGGGAAAACGGTATCCGTCATATGACCAACAACAAGCGTCCAATCAAGACACCTAAAGACATGGAAGGTCTGAAGGTTCGTGTTATGGAACAGCCTGTTTACATTGAACTTATGAAGTCACTTAAGGCAAGCCCAACCCCAATGGCAATGAGTGAGCTATATACAGCACTTCAGAAGGGCGTTATCGACGGCCAGGAGAACCCATTAAGTCAGATTGCCACCAAGCATTTCTACGAGGTTCAGAAGTATGTTTCTCTAACAGCTCACACCTATGCACCAGAAGTTGTTCTGATCAGCAAGTTTGCCTGGGACGGCTTGAATGATTCCCAGAAGGAAATCATTTCCAAGGCAGCACTTGAGACCAAAGACTGGCAGCGTCAGCTATGCCGTGATCTTGAGGACAAGTTCGCCAAGACCATCGTAGAGGGCGGTGCTCAGATCAACGATGATGTTGATAAGCAGGCCTTCATCGATGCAACCAAGAGCGTCTGGGAACTCTATACTAAGAAATTCGGTAACGAAACCGTTGACGCAATTGTAAACGTAAAATAAAACCTACTTCCTCGCCTCAGGGCGAGGATTTTTTTAACAGAATTCAAGGATGATTTTATGCTAGCTTTATTTCAGGCATTAGAAAAATTCCTAAAGCTTCTGGTTACATTCGCCAACGGACTGATGCTGCTCCTGGTTTTCGCTCAGGTAATCACCAGATACATCTTCAGCTGGACTCCTGCCTGGGGTGAAGAGCTGGCTCGCTATCTTTTCGTTTGGGTCGTTTTCCTTTCAATGCCTCTTGTAGCCAGCTACGGCGGACACATGTGTATTGAAACCTTAACCAGTCGAGTTAGGGGCGCAACTCTTAAGTTCCTTAATATTGTCGCCGACGTATTCTCAATTGTATTCCTGGGGATAATGGTCTACTACGGCTGTATCATGGTATCAAGGACCAGCTTCCAGACCTCACCTGCTATGCAGCTCCCTATGTCATATGTATATGTGGTAATACCATTTGGCTGTGCAGTTATGCTTATCTATGTCATCGCAAATCTTATCAAGACACTGAAAACACCAGCATCAGAGATTAAGCCAAAGGGCAGTGAATAGTATAAGGAGCTTAGGAAAATATGGTTCTTTTAATCGTTTTAGTATCCTTTGCAGTAATCCTGGCTACCGGTGCCTCAATTGGTGTTGGTTTGGGTCTGGCTTCTGCAGCGGGTTTATTCTTCGGCGAACATATGCCTCCGCTTCTGGTTATCGTACAGCGTATGTTCACTTCAGTGGACTCCTTCTCCTTCATGGCAGTGCCTTTCTTCATGCTGGCTGGAGCCTTCATGTCTGACGGTGGCGTTACCAAGCGAATCGTTGATTTCTCAATGTCACTGGTAGGTTCTCTGTCAGGAGGTCTGGCACTGGTGGTATCAGTTGCAGGTATGTTCTTTGCTGCCCTGTCAGGTTCATCTGCAGCAACTACCGCAGCTATCGGTGCCTCTATGATCGATGAGATGGAAAAACGCGGATATCCTAGAGCCTTCGCAGCGGCTGTTGTGGCGGCAGGCGGTACGGTGGGTATTATTATTCCACCATCCATCACCATGGTGGTTTACGGCTCTATCGCTAACGTATCTGTTGCAGATCTGTTTATGGCAGGTTTCGCTCCTGGTATTCTGATGGGTATTACCATGTGTATCGTTTCCTGGTTCATTTCCAAGAAAAACGGATACAGCGGAGAAGGCAGCTTCTCAATTATCAAGGTAGCAAAATCATTCAAGGAGTGTTTCTGGGCACTGATGATGCCGGTTATTATTCTAGGCGGTATCTATCTGGGTCTGTTCACCCCAACTGAGGCTGCTGCAGTTGCAGCTGTCTACGGTGCAGTTGTAGGTCTGTTCATTTACAAGGAGTTAAAGTGGAGTGATCTGCCAAAAACTCTTCTAAGTGCTGCTTACAATACCACCATGATCATGTTCGTGGTTGGTGCCGCTAACCTGTTCGGCTGGATCCTGACCAACGCACATGTACCTCACATGCTGGCAGAGTTCTTTGCAAGCGTAACCGACAACAAGTTCGTATTCCTGATGATGATTAACGTTCTGTTACTGATCATCGGTACTCTGGTTAACGCTTCTGCAGCTGTTGTTATTCTTACCCCTATTCTACTGCCAGTTGCTGTCGGCATGGGAATCGATCCTATGTTCTTCGGTGTGCTGATGGTTGTTAACCTGGCTATCGGCTGTGTAACCCCACCTGTAGGTCTGGATCTGTTCGTGGTATCTTCAATTACCGGTATTTCCGTAGACAAAGTAACCGCAAAGATTCTGCCTTATCTGGCAATGTTCATTGTCGATTTACTCGTTCTGACATATTTCCCTTCAATCATCACATTCGTTCCAGATATGATGCATTAAAAGGGAAAATCTCCTCATTCCTGCACAGCTTTGTGCAGGATTTTTTTTCGCATAATCTTAATTCTCTAAAGAAAGGTATCTGCAGCTATGTGGGTGACAGCCGGCGATAGCTCGAATTGACTAGCAGGCAGTTTCTGCTTTTCTGCTTTCATTTGCTTCATCATTATCAGAGAAAAGGCAGGTAAGTTTTCTGCCTTGCTCCATAGTAAGCTCAATCAGCTTATCTTTATACGCTTCAAAGCTGATTTTACAGTCGGCACAGTCATCGAAAATCTGCTGTTCCTGAGCATTCATCGGACGGTTCAGATATACATCCAAAAAATCTCTATAACCTTCAAGAGCTTTCATTCTTTTAGCTTTATCCATTTTTTTAACCTTTTCTCCGTAATTTTACAGTCTGATCTGTTTGTGATGGATTAGACAGATAATAATGATGAAAACATAGCAAAACATTAGAATATTAAACCTGCAGTGTTCTATTGAGTTTTTGACAAAAAAATCATCTATACTCCTCTATGTTCAGTTAAAGATTCTAGATCCAGCATTATCATGAAAAAAACACTTACAGCTTTAAGTCTTATGTTTCTTATTCCATCAGCTTTTGCAAACAGCAGTGAGCCTCCAGCCAATTTTATGGAAGCAAAAAAGCAGATGGTAAAAATCTTCAACAAACTAAACAAGCCAACTACACTCTACTGCGGCTGCAGCATTGTTTTCACGAAGCGTGGCTATAAGCCCGATCTTAAAAGCTGTGGCTACGAGATTGACGAGGATTACGAAAGAGGAAACAGAATCGAGGCAGAACATATTGTTCCAGTATGGGAATTTGCCCACAGCATGAGATGCTGGACTTCAGCGCCAAAAGGAGAAGGAAGAGACAACTGCGAAAATTCGGATGAACGCTTCAACCGGATTGAAGCAGATCTGCACAATCTATATCCTGCAGTAGGTGAGGTTAATAAAAGACGAAGCAGTTATGCCTTTGTAGATAAACTCACCAACAGGGATAATCCACAGGGCTTTGGTAAGTGCCTGATGTATTTCAATAAAAGTAATTATCTTGCTGAGCCTACAGAGAGAGCAAGAGGAATTATTGCCAGAGCATATCTTTACATGTATTCCCGCTACGGTCTTCATCTTGACAGTGAGCATCTTCGTCTTTACAGAGAGTGGAATCAGAAATACAAACCAACAGACAACGAGTGCAAACGTAATTACATGATTCAGAAGATTCAGGGAAATGACAATCCGTTTGTCACTGAAAAATGCAGACTGAGGATCAAACATCCTCATTCAGGAGAAAAGAAAGAGAGTTTCTGAGAAAAAATGCTCCTCGATATTTGATTTTTCACTACTTATATACATTATTTCTTGTATAAAATATTCACATTTTATTTCTAACGTATTGAAATCCTATTTCTCAAATGCTGACGGACTTGCATATTTTTGTCATTAAAAATAAATAAAAATTTTCTTCATATTTTTTCATCTTGTTTAATCCATTAAACACCACAAAGACTAACCGTGCACATTTTGCGATAATGACATATATGTCATTATCTCGGTATTTTATGTAAATTTTAATAAAAAATTAACATATTAACGACTATAAAAAAATTCACTTTTATAAGGATTTATGAGTTTTATTGAATAAGGAGAGAATTAGGAAGATGCTGACAGATTAAAAAAAAACGTCAGCATCAGAATTATAAGAAATGATTGTTAAATTTCATTAAGGTTCAGTTTTCTGGTTACGGCAAGTCCACCATAGGTCTGACAGACAGGCATGATTTCCATGTCATTGACATTCATATGGGCAGGTGTACTCAGAAGCCAAAGCACTGTATTGGCGATATCCTCAGGACCAATTGATCTGGTATCAGTATATACAGATTCAGCCTTTGCACTGTCTCCATGGAAACGGACATTTGAGAATTCAGTGTTACCGCACAGACCAGGCTTTAAAACAGTAACTTTTACTGCTGTCTCCTTAAGATCAGTTCTAAGATTTCTGCTGAACTGCTCTACAAAGGCCTTGGTACCACCATAGACATTGCCACCTGTATAAGGCCAGCAGCCAGCTGTTGAGCCGATATTGATAATGTACCCATGATTTCTTTTTACCATCTGAGGCAGCAATGCATGGGTCATGTATAAAAGACCGTTGATGTTGGTATTAACCATAGTTTTCCATTCATCAACCTTGCAATCAAAGGCTTTATCCTGACTTAAAGCAAGGCCTGCGTTATTTACAAGCACATCAATTTTCTGAAACTCAGAAGGAAGTTTAGACAGAATTGATTCAACACTCTTCTCATCGGTTACATCCAGCTCAAAGGGATAAATGTTTGAACTCTTTGCGGCAAGAGCCTTTAGTTTCTCTGCTCTTCTGGCACAGGCCACAACCTTATAACCGTTCGTTGCCAGAAGTTCTGCTATAGCATAGCCAAAACCAGCAGAAGCACCTGTTACCAGCACTGTTTTATATAGACTCACTTTAAACTCCTCATGTTTTATCATTTATTAAAAACGGACTCAGCCTTCTGAGGAAACGGCTAACACTGTCTGGTTATTGAGCCGTCTTCATCATTGTAGTAATAGCATTCCACCTTTGCCTCAGAGAACATGGTCTTGGTGTAATGCCAGCTCTCCTGCCAGCGTTCATTGATATTGGTATCAATATATACTTTGGCGATACCTGCCTGAATAATTGCCTTGGCACATTCATGACAGACCGGAAGCGCGTGAACATATAGAGTAGCTCCTTCCACGGATGAGCCGTTGTATAAAGCATTTAAAATGGCGTTCATTTCTGCATGCACCACCAGCTTGTATTTGGTTTCACGCTGATTGTAGCGATCTTCGCTATCTATAACTCCACGAGGGAAACCGTTATATCCCTGAGATATGATCTGCCCCTTGTCTCCAACAATGATGGCACCGATTTTTGATGAAGGATCTTTAGACCAGGAGCTTACTTGCTCGGCAATTTTAAAATAACGCTGAATCCACTTGATCCTGACTGGGTGCTGTTCGTTTGATGAGACTGTATCTTCCTGCATTTTAATCTCCTAAAAATATTCTGTTTCAGCCCATACTAGCACAATTATCCAGACACAGAAATTATAGGGGATTCAAAGCGTGTGAAAACTCTCAGTAAAAATCCCAACCAATCCGATACTTATGGCTTTTGTTTTATGGCTCTGAAGCTTCTTAACAGAAACAGTGCAGAGATTAGGGTCAGAATTGCTGAAAAAGTAAAGATAATCTGCATTGCGGCTGATAACTCTCTTATATATAAGGTGGTACCTTCCTCGGAGTTAATGGCATAAAACAGTACCGAGGTAACCATGGCCATACAGAAGGCCATACCACTGTTTCTAACCAGAGCCTGCAGTCCTGAGCCCATGGCATAGAACTCACGAGGTACAGAACTCATGATGATAGTGGAGTTAGGAGCTGAGAAAAGCCCAAAGCCAAGACCGGACATGAACTGAGCCAGCGCAATCATATAAAAAGGTGTTTTAGGCTCAATAAAGCTCAGAATACAAAGAGATGAACCTGAGATCACTAGCCCAATAAAAGAAATCAGATGCGGAGAGAATCTGTCCGCAGCCTTTCCTGCAAACGGAGAAACCAGACACTGAACCACCGGCTGAATCACCAGGATTATGCCTGCCATTGAGGCCGTATAGCCGTTTATAAGCTGAAGATGCATTGACAGCAGCATGGTTATGGCAAATGTGGACAGATAATGAAACATGGAGCTTAGAAGACTTCCGTTTAAGATCCGATTCTCAAGCACCACGCTGAGTTTCAATAGAGGATTTTTTGAGGTAAGTTCTCTATAAACATAAAAAGTCAGAAGTACAATACCTGCCGCCAATAGATACAGGCCATCATGATTATTGATAAACATGGAAAGACCGGTAAAGAAGGTTACGAAACCTATAAGAGACAGTATTCCTTTAAGATAGGCGAGCTTATGTGGCTCAGGATTATCGGTTGGAATATTTCTGCATAACAGAGCCGCTGAAAAATTTCCGCAGGCACTGATAATAAACATAGACCACCAGCCAATAGTATCAGTCAGAAAACCGCCTAAAAAAGGAGCACAGGATATTCCAGCATAAACACATGCTGTAGTCATCCCGATAGCACTGCCCTTGGATTTACTGTCGATATTGTCTATAAGCAGTGCATAGGTTGTACTGAAAATAAAGGCGTTTGAAAGCCCCTGAAGAGTTCTGAAGGCAATCAGAGAATAAAAGTTTGGAGACAGAGCAATAAGCACCGAAGTTATGGCAGAGACAACTGATCCGATAACAAAACCACGTTTATGCCCTATTCTCTGAACTATGGCTATAGTTGGAACCAGAAAAGCGGTAACCGCAATCACATAGGCATTGATAACCGCAGTTATATATTCCGGAGGCACATGGAAATCAGAGGACAGAGCAGGAATTGCAATAAATATTGATGATCCCATAAAAGAGCCGCAGAAGGAATTTATACAGACGGCCAGGATCAGAAAACGGACAAAAGGCATAATGATTTAATCAGCTTACATTCTGTTTAATATTCTGTATTTTCAGAATATTCTAGCTCTATCCGGAGTAATGTTCTAGAAATGAGCTGAAATATAAACATATTTAAGAACACAAATCTTCAGATATTTGAGCAGAAACAGTTTTTGCGAGCAACGGAATACAAAAAAAGTTATATATTTGTACAGGATAGATTATTTTAATTTTCAAGGATAAGAGATGGCATTTAAATCAGATTTTATATGGGGAGCAGCATCAGCTGCTGCCCAGGTCGAAGGTGCTTATAACGAAGACGGTAAAGGATTAAGCATCTGGGACGTACTTTACGATGGGCACACCAAACACAATGATTCCCCTCATGTAGCCTGCGATCATTATCACCGTCTTGAAGAGGACGTTGAAAACATGAGGCATATTGGCCTTAAATACTACAGATTCTCTGTAAGCTGGCCAAGAATTATGCCAGAAGGTACCGGAAGTATTAATCAGAAAGGTCTGGATTTCTATAGAAAGCTTGTAGATTTACTGCTCAAGGCCGGTATTGAACCTATGATTACCCTTTATCACTGGGATCTGCCTTATGAGCTTTACAAGAAAGGCGGCTGGCAGAATGACGAATCTCCAGAATGGTTTGAACAGTATGTTAAGGTTGTTGTAGAAGCTCTATCCAACAAGGTTAAATACTGGATGACCATCAATGAGCCAAACTGTTTTATCGGTATCAGCTACTTTGGTGCTACTCATGCTCCATTCCTTCACGATAAGGATGCCCTCTATCCATGTACCAGAAATGTGCTCTTTGCCCATGCCAGAGCTGTAAAAACAATAAGAGAATATGCCAGGACCAAACCAGTAGTTGGTTTTGCTCCAACCGGTCCTATCTTTAAACCGGAAAATGATTCAAAAGAAGCAATCAGAATAGCTTATGAGAAGACCTTCTCCAATGATATCAAAGGACCATTCTCCACCGGCTGGTGGATTGATCCGGTTATCCTGGGCAAAAATCCTGTTGGTCTTGATGATTATTTCGGAAAACCACTGTTCACCTACGGAGAGCTTTTAGAGATAAAACAGCCTCTGGATTTCCTGGGATTCAATATTTATATCGCAGCAGGCCACAAGGACGGCAATAAGGCCTATGAAACCAATGAATACATCGGTTGTCCAAGAAACTCTCTTGGCTGGCCTATTGATTCTGACTGTATGTACTGGGCGATAAGATTCCTCAATGAGAGATACAATCTGCCGGTTCTTATCACAGAAAACGGCATGTGTAACAATGATTTTGTAATGCTTGACGGCAAGGTTCATGATCCTCAGCGAATTGACTACATCCACAGACATCTGCTGGCAGCAAAAAAAGCGGTTGATGAAGGATACAAACTAATCGGCTATATCTACTGGTCAATCATGGACAACTACGAATGGGCCGAGGGTTATGATCCAAGATTCGGTCTGATTTATGTGGATTACAGAACCCAGAAAAGAACTCTTAAGGACTCCGCCTACTGGTATAAGGAGGTAATTGCCTCCAATGGAGCCAACCTATAGAAATATACTTTGAGAAAATCCTACAGTGTGAACCTCCTGCCTGACTTATTCTCATCTCAGGAGGAGGTTTGCATTTCAGAAAAAAATATTCAGAAATAAATTTTCAATATTCAGATAAAATCATACTATTGTCTGAAAGTTATTTTCCTTTTAAGTAAATTGTGCACTTTATAAAAGTCAACTGTATTTTATAAAAGTGACTTTATAAAAGTCATATAAACCCCGTAAACATCAGACACAAGCCATATATTATTTTTAAAAAAAACATCATTTTCAGCTTTACATGACAAAAACTTAGCCTATAATTCAAGGTGAATTTCCTTATATACTTTTTTCTTTTATAGAAAATCGTTCCTTATGCAATGGTTAATTTATAATCGTTGCGTTGTTTGATTTGTGTATGGTGGTCTATGAAAAACCTGAAAACCGGCCTAAAACTCTTTGTGGCCTCTCTTGTTTTTACCTCTTTAACAGCTTTCAGTGCTGAGTTAACCGATTTAAGTCCTGATACTGAAGCTGACCGCATAAGCTGGATTAAGCTTGAACAGAAATACGGAAAAGCCCCTGATTTCCCAAAGGATACCTTTATAGGTGCCATTGTCAAAACCGCGAACATCCCTTTCTGGAACAGCATCAACAAAGGCTATGAGTTTATGGCTCAGAAAATGGGAGTAAAGCTTGAATCACTAGCTGCTAAAAATGAGGATGATCCTCTTGGACAGCTGGATATTGCCGAAACGCTGCTTGCCAAAAATGTTACCGCTATCTTAGCTTCACCTCAGACAGATGTGACTCTGCAGCTGCCTTTTGAGGAATCCTTAAGTGCAAAAATTCCATTTGTTAACGTTTCAGACGCAGTTGTACCTCAGACCCGTTATTTCGTAGGCGGCATGCATTACCGCAACGGTATGGATGTAGCAGAGTGGTTTTTAGAGAAATATCCACACGGCGGTGAGGTTGCAGTTATCGAAGGTCTGCCTCTGGTTTATGCAACCACCCAGCGTTCACGTGGTTTTATCAATACCCTTAAGAAGAATCATGACTTCAAGATTGTGGAAAAGGTCTGCGGCAACTGGGCTTTTGAAGATGCAAAGAAGCTTACCGAGGAAATCATTTCTAAGCATCCAAATGTCATCGGCATTTACTGTCATAACGATGTTATGGCCTTAGGTGCCGTTGAGACTTTAAAGAAGAAAAACAGACTCGGCAGTATTTCAGTTTTTGGAACTGACGGTATTTCTCCTGCCTATGAATCAATTGCAAAGGGAGAACTTACCGGAACTGTTGACTCCTTCCCTGAGGTTACCGGAGCTATTGCCGTACAGGTAGTTGCCAGAATTCTCAAAGGTCAGATGATTCCTCGTGTAGTAGTAACACCTCAGAAACTGATTACAAAGAGTAACTTCAAGACCTTCCAGAACCGAGATATTTATTACCTGATGGCAGAACTTGCAAAATAGATTTAAGCTGTTAACAGAAAGTACAGTTAAAAAGGGCCAGTGAGAAAAACTCACTGGCCTTAATTCTTCGTTGAAATGATATGCTGCAACAACGAAGAAGAACATCAGACTAGCTTAATCTTATGGTTACCTTGTAATCCAGAGACTCACCAGGTTTTACAAACTTGAGCTGACCGCGTCTGCGCATCTCGGCTCTGCCCTCTGGTAGGGTATTACCGCACTCAAGCCCCATTACATAATCACGAACGCCCATCATCTTCCACTGAACAAAATGATCAAGAGTCTTTGCATCATAAGAAATCTCAAGTTTCATTCCTGATTTAGGCTGTTCAATAGAGGCATAGCCGTTGCCATCCTTGAAGTAGTGGTAGTAGCAGCGCTCCTCATAGTGTGGAGTTGGCTTCTCAACCTTCATCCAGTTTTCAATATCTTCCTGGGCATGAGCATTACGGGCAATAACCTGGGTTGATGGAATGGTGATGATACTGTCCTCATCTAACAGAGGATAGCCCATATTCATGTGATAAAGGATACCAACCTGTTCATCCATGTCTCCGGTATTCAGAATCTTATCGGTGATGACAATGACGTTTTCCTTGGTGGATACACTGATCTTACGCTCTAAAACCAGTTTGCGGCCGAAAATAGTCTCGTCCTTAACTGTTGCATAAATATTGAGTTCATCTCCTTCTTCACGGTAATAGATGTGCTCACAAGGAGTGTTGCCGATTGATCCGTGCAGTGAAAGTTCTTCGCCCTCATCCTCATTTGGAATACCAACATTCTGAAAACCGCATGTGGTCAGGAATCCTGCAGTAAATGAATTTAACCAGTTGGCACCGATGCTGTCATAGTATGCAGGTGCAACATAACCGCAGGCTGTCATGTAGCTCAGGTTCTGTCCCTTAAAGCGAAGTCTTGAAATATCGGCACAGCGATCAGCACAGACAGTCAGATCAATACCTTTGCCGTTGTGTATTTCAAAAATACGCATTCCATCACCCTTGCCGCCGACAAGACGATGCTCTTCAACTCCAAAAAGCTGGGAAGCATGACCAATATATGGGTTCATTTAAATTACTCCTTGAAAAATGTTTATATTTTTATCTTTTAAAGCTTAATATTCTGTTATTTCTGGTTTGCAGTAGGTTGACCAGGCCTCAATAGGTCTTACCGGCTCAGGGATCTCCTCAGCAAGATATGGCAGTGCTGCACCTATGGCACAGGCATGATGTTCTACATTTGCCTTAATCACAAAGCCAGGTCTGCAGGTAAAGGTACTCCTGTTGATAATTTCACTTTCAACAAAGGCCACATCCTCAGGATTAAGCCACATAGCCAGCTCGCCGCCTAGAATGATTCGTCGCTCTAGAATCAGCCAGGCCTGATACAGACCAAAAGCAATGGTTGACAGATATTTTGACCAGCGAACCTTATATTCTTTGGATTTCTCCTCTCTTAACTTAAAGAAGAAATCAGGAATGCTCTCTCCCTCAAACAGGGTTTCAAAATTACAGTAGGTATCAATACAGCCGCGTTTTCCGCAGTAGCAGAGCTTTCCCTTGTTTGAAAAGGTCACATGGTCCCAGGAACCGGCATATCCGGAACGGCCGTGTTCAATACAGCGGCTTTTTATCAGGGAACCTCCAAGATGCTCTGACATCGCTATGTATATACCATTGGAGATCTTTCGGTTGTGCCAAAGTTCTGCTAAGGCTGCAGTTTTGACATCGTGACACAGACGGACCGGAATTGAGATATCCTTTTTAATTATTTCTAGATCAAGCTCTGAGGTATCCAGAATCTTTGAGAAAATAATCTCGGTTCCAGCCTTGTTGACCACACCCTGTATGGCAACACCGATACCGAGTATGTTGTCCAGAGGATAACCACAGGTAGAAATTGCTTCCTTAAGTAAACTGTTAAGCTTCGCGGAGTAGGCTTTCTCATTCTTATATTCGATGCCTATATTCCAGAGCTTCACCACCTCGCCTTTTAAATCACAAAGACAGATTTTCACAAAATCCTTTCTGATCTCAGCGCCAAGAGCAAGTTTTGATCTAGGAAGAAGTCTGTATGAAATTGCAGGTCTGCCTCCTGAGGAATCCATAAGTTCACCAGGACCAATCATTCCCATATTCTCAAGATCTTTCATATGACCGTTAATGGTTGGAAGACTGAAGCCTGTGAGCTCTGCAATCTGAGGTTTTGAGAGAGCCTCATGCAGGAAGAACAGACCTAATATCCTTTCCTTATTAGCTTTTTTAGGGTCTATATAATAATCGTTCACATCCACATCCTTTTTATAGCTTTCATAAAAATAATGTACCGTATAGACGGTGCAAAAAAAATCGAAAAAAGCCATAAAACATGATTTATATCTCGTTTTTTAGGGGTAATTTTATTGTTTTTTGACTTATATCAAATTACTTATATAAAGTCATATAATAAAAGTTACTTTATTAAAACAACTTTGTTAAAGTATTTTACAGGAAATTTACAAAAATAATATTCCATATTTAACAAACATACGTATTTGTAAGGAGTTTCTTCATGAATCTAGTAGATAAATTCAGACTAACAGGTAAAACCGCTTTTGTAACCGGTGGTGCCCGCGGCATTGGTAAAGCTGTATCAGAGGGCTTTGCTCAGGCAGGAGCAAATATCGTAATCGCTGATCTTGATGAGGCAGAGGCTCAGAAAACCGCTAAATTCATCAGCGAGGAGTACAAGGTAAAAAGCATTGCTGTCAAGACTGATGTAACCAATCCTGATAGCGTTAACAATCTGATAGACGTTATCGATCAGGAATTTGGAAGATTAGATATCGCATTCTGCAACGCAGGTATATGTATCAATGCAGAAGCAGACAAAATGACCTTTGAGCAGTGGTCCAAGGTTATCAATATCAACCTGACCGGTGTTTTCCTGACTGCACAGGCAGCAGGTAAGTACATGATCCGCAAGGGTATCAAGGGCTCAATCATCAATACCGCTTCAATGTCTGCTCATATCGTTAACGTTCCACAGCCACAGTGCGCATATAACGCATCAAAGGCAGGTGTAATTCAGTTAACCAAGTCTTTAGCTATTGAATGGGCAAAGCACGGTATCAGAGTTAACTCAATCAGCCCAGGCTACATCGGAACTGAACTGGTTAAAGCAAGCCCAACTCTGATTCCTCTAATCAAGACCTGGAATGAGATGGCTCCAATGCACCGCTTAGGCGAACCAGAGGAATTACAATCTGTAACCTTATATCTTGCATGTGATGCAAGCTCATTTACAACCGGTTCAGATGTAATAGTTGATGGTGCATTCACCTGTTTCTAATCTCGCTCGCAAGAGTATATAACAACAAACATACATGGAGTTTACAAATGAAAAAAACTTTATTATCAGCACTTTTCTGTGCAGCTACACTAGCATTTACAGCACCTTCATTCGCTGCAACTACCAGTGAAACACAGGGTATCCAGGCAAGTCCTGAGTTCTATGCAAAGGCAAATCTGAGTGCTTTAAAAGGCAAGAAGATCGGCATTACCATTCAGTCACTGCGTAACGCATACTGGGCTGGTGTTATGGCTGCTTTAGAAGATGTTCTAAGTGCCAACGGAGCAAAATTCACTATTGTTGAGTGCGATGACAAGTCTGCAAAGCAGGTAGCTCAGATCGAGAACTTCATCTCATCAGGCTGTGACTTCATTCTGGTTCACCCATCAGATGCAGCTGCAGTTGAAGATGCATGTGCAGAAGCAAGAAAGCAGGGCATCAAGGTAATGTGCTGGGATGATCCTATGACCAATACCGACGGTAACTGGATTCTAAACAACACCAACCTGGGTATTGCAATCGGTGAGCTGGCTGGTAACTTCATCAATGAGCACTACACCACAGACAAGAAGGCAAAGGTTGCAGTTTTAGGCTTCCCTCAGACCAAGATCCTGTTAGAGCGTGAAGAAGGTATCCGTGAGGGTATGAAGAACGTTGCTGACGGCAAGTATGAAATTGTTGCAAGTCAGGCAGCTCTACGTCCAAACGAGGCACAGACAGCAATCGAAACTATTTTACAGCGTGAACCAGACTGCAAGGTTGTTACCGGTATCGGTGCAGGTCCTATGATCGGTGCAGATGAAGCCTTACAGATCGCAACAAACGGCAAGATCCCAGAGGATATGGGTGTATTTACAACTGACGTAACCAAGCAGCAGTTACAGCACCTATCAGATCCTACCTATCCTGCTAAGGGCATCATCGGTTTTGAGGGTTCAGACGTTGATACAGCTACCAGCTGTGCAAGCATGTTCGCTTTAATTCTTGAGAACAAGCTTCCAGAGCACAACGTAATTCGTGGTGTAGCTCCTATTACCAAAGAAAATGTAGAAAAAATCAGTTCTGGCATGAAATAATAAATAACTAGCCAAACAGAAAAAAAAAGCCTTCTCATTCAAATGGGAAGGCTTGCATAAGGAGATTGGGAATGAGCGAGAACTATGTTCTGGAACTTGAACATATAAGAAAGGAATACCCAGGTGTAGTAGCCCTAAAAGACGTTACCCTCAGACTTAGAAAGGGAGAGGTATTAGGTCTTATCGGTGAGAACGGTGCAGGTAAATCCACACTGATCAAATGCTGTACCGGAGCAGAGATTCCAACATCAGGAAAAATCCGTGTCAACGGAAAAGAATTCGACAGAATGAGTCCTCAGCTTGCAGCTGAGAACGGAGTTGCAGTTATCTATCAGGAGTTCAACAACGTTGGTGAACTCTCAGCAGCAGAAAACCTATTTCTAGGCAGACCAATCCGCAAAGGAATGATAATTGACAGAGCCGCTATGGAAAGAGAAGCCCAGAAGGCCTTTGATCAGCTGCACATTAAAATCAATCCAAAAGAGCTGGTAAAGAACCTTACCGTAGGCTACCAGCAGATGATTGAGATTGCCAAGGCAATACAGCAGAACGCACAGGTTCTGATTATGGACGAGCCAAGTGCGCCTCTTACCTCAAACGAAGTTGAGAATATGTTTAAGGTAGTTGAGCTTTTAAGAAAGAAAGGCGTATCCATCATTTATATTTCACACCGTCTTGAGGAAATCTTCAGATTATCAGACAGAATCGAGGTTATCCGTGACGGTGAATACGTAACAACACTGATCACTCCTGAAGCAACCGTAGATGAACTCATCAAGCTGATGGTTGGTCGTGAGCTTACCCAGAAATATCCACCACGCAAGAGCTGCGTAAACAAGGACAAGGTGGTACTTGAACTTAAGAATGTTACCGGCAACGGAGATAAGGATATTTCTCTGAAGCTTCATGCAGGTGAGGTTTTAGGTCTGGGTGGTCTGGTAGGCGCAGGAAGAACCGAGCTTGCCGAGATTATTTTCGGCTCTAAGCCAAAAGAGTCAGGAACCATTATTTTCAACGGAAAGGAAATCAATCCTCAGTCTCCAAGAGAGGCAATTGATCTTGGAATCGCCCTGGTACCAGAAGACAGAAAACGTCATGGAGCTCTTTTAGGAATTTCCATCAAGAACAATATCAATATGCCTATTTATGAGCGTATTTCCAAACTGAGTGTAATAAACTCCAAAAAGGAAAAAGAAATTGCTCAGAAGTACCGTGAGGAAATCCAGATTAAGTGTCCTACACTGAATCAGCTGGTTAAGAATCTTTCAGGCGGTAATCAGCAGAAAGTTATTCTAGGCAAATGGCTGGCCGCTGACTGTGAACTGATTATTTTCGATGAACCAACCCGTGGTATTGACGTAGGTGCCAAATATGAAATCTACAAACTTATCAATGAGCTGGTTGAATCAGGCCGCAGTGTGCTGATGATTTCATCAGAAATGGAAGAGTTAATGGGTATGTCGGATCGCATCATCGTTCTTGCAGAAAATCGCACCACTGGCGAACTACAGAAAGATGAGTTCGACTCAGACAAGATTATGCAGTATGCATCCGGTATCACTGATGAGGCAAAGGAGTCTCGATAAATGTTAAACGCAAACTTTTTAAAACAGAACGCAATCTGGCTGGTTTTCATCGCTGAAATCATCATCTTCGCTATTGCCAGTGATGGAACCTTTATTACAGGAAGAAACATCATCAACATCTCACGTCAGGTTTCCTACTATGGAATCGCTGCAATCGGTATGACCTTCGTTATTCTGATTGCAGATATCGACCTGTCAATCGGTTCCATCATCACCCTGGTAAACGTAGTCTGTGCCTGGCTGATGGTAGCTGCTGGTGTAAACATGTGGGTTGCTGTGGCCATTTCTCTAATCATGGCTACCGGTATCGGTCTTATCAATGCAGTAATGGTGGCAGCAGTAGGTATTCCTGCTCTGATTGCAACCTTTGCATCTCAGACTGTATTTGAAGGCGTTGCCTATCTGATTTCAGGTGGTCGTCCAATTGCAGGCTTTGATTCAGACTTCGGTATCTTCGGTCGCTGGTCAGCCTTTGACTTCCTGCCAATCTGCGCAATTCTGATGATTATCTGCTTTGCACTTGGCAGCTTCATTCTGAACAAGACCTATTTCGGCCGTTACTTCTATGCTATCGGTGGTAATGAGGAAGCAGCAGAACTGTCAGGTATCCGCGTAAACCGTGTTAAGTATCTGATTTACGCATTCTCAGGCTTCTTTGCAGGCTTAGCTGGTATCGTACTGCTATCACGTGCAAACTCAGCACAGAGCACCGTAGGTAAAGGTCTTGAGTTCGACGTTATCACCTGCGTAGTACTGGGCGGTGTATCAGTATACGGTGGTGTAGGTTCCATGTCAGGTGTTATCGCAGGTGTTCTGATTATCGGCTCCCTGACCAACGGTATGATTCTGATGGACGTTAGTGAATACACCCAGATGGTGGTAAAAGGTCTGGTACTGGCTGTAGCCGTAGGTATCGACTGTATGTCCAAGAAGCGTCGCAAGAGATAAGACATAACTCAATCACAGTCCGGTACCGCGCTCTGTACCGGACTGACAAAACAAAACAGATAAGTAAAAAAAATAATAATTTTCAATCAATTAAACAAATAGGAACAAGTATGGATAAGTCAGTTGCTACAGTTATAACAGAAGGAAAGACAGCATTAGGAATTGAACTGGGCTCAACCAGAATCAAGGGTGTATTAACAGATTACGAAGGCAATGTGCTGGCAGTAGGATTTCATGAGTGGGAAAACTCTCTTGTAAACGGAATCTGGACCTATTCCCTTGAAGATGCTTTAAACGGACTTAGCGACTGCTATGCAAACCTGAAAAAAGAGGTTTCAGACAAATACCAGGTTACCTTAAAGAAAATCGGAGCCATAGGTATCAGTGCCATGATGCACGGCTACATTGCACTTGATAAGGAAGACAGACAGCTGGCCCCATTCCAGACCTGGAGAAATACCAATACAACAGCTGCAGCTGATGAACTGACAGAACTGTTTAACTACAACATTCCTTTAAGATGGTCAGTAGCTCACTTATATCAGAGACTTTTAGACAAAGAGGAACATGTTGAAAAGATAGCTTCAGTATTTACCCTAGCTGCCTGGATTCATTATAAGCTGACCGGCTGCAAGGTTATCGGAATCGGTGATGGCGCAGGTATGTTCCCTATCGATTCAGAAATTAAAGATTACGATCAGAAGATGGCAGACAAGTTTGATGCTCTGCTGTCTTCAAAGAGCTCAAAGCTTAAACTGAGAGAAGTTTTCCCTAAGATTCTGGTTGCAGGTGATGATGCAGGAAAACTAACCGCCGAGGGTTCAAAACTATTAGACAAGACAGGTGATCTTGAAGCAGGAATTCCTTTATGTCCGCCTGAGGGGGATGCTGGAACCGGCATGACAGCCACAAACAGTGTTGCCCCTCGCTTCGGTAACCTATCTGCAGGTACGAGCTCCTTTGCAATGGTGGTATTAGAGAAGCAGCTTTCCAAGGTCTACAGAGAAATTGACATGGTGGCAACACCATCAGGATTCCCTTGTGCAATGTCTCATGCCAACAACGGAACCACTGATCTGAATGCATGGATTATGATGTTCAAGGAGTTCTGTGATCTGATGGGAATCAAGGCTGATGCAGGCGAACTTTACTACAAGCTGTATAATCATGCCCTGACCGGAGATAAGGACTGCGGTGGACTTCTGTCATACGGATACTATTCAGGTGAGAATATCACCTTTATCAATGAGGGGCGTCCTCTGTTTGCCAGAATGCCTGACAGCAGATTTAACCTGGCAAACTTCATGAGAGCAAATCTCTATACCTCATTAGGTGCAGTAAAGCTGGGTATGGATATTCTGCTTAAGGATGAAGGAGTTAAGCTTGAACAGATTCTCGGTCATGGTGGTCTATTCAAGACTCCTGGAGTAATGCAGAGAATTCTGTCAGCAGCTATCAACACTCCGGTTGCAGTTATGGAGACCGCTTCAGAAGGCGGCGCCTGGGGTATTGCCCTGCTTGCAGCTTATCTTGCAGACGGCAAGAAAGATGGCAAGCTTGAGGATTTCCTCAATAACCGCATCTTTAAGAACCTCAAGGGAGAAGTAATTATGGCAACTCCTGAAGAGGTAGAAGGTTTTGAAACATTTACCCGTCATTATGTAGCAGGTCTTGAAGTTGAAAAGGCTGCTATCAAGGCCATGAACTGGTAAATGATAGAAAGGAATAAAAATGGAAGAACAGGTAAGACAGTATTTTGAAGAACTTGATCCTGAAAAAAGAAAGGCTCTTTTAGAGGAAATAGATAAGGATAAGGCAAGTTTCCGCCGTGAATTATACAAAAAACGCTTTGAATTCAGACGTAAACCTGACCGTATCGCAGATCTGTGGCTTTTCAAATGCGTCTACCTGCCAGGACTGTACCGTCGCAAGTTTTTAAAGAAAGCGACCTTAAGAGAGGTCAATCTGACCATAGATGAGTTCTTTTTAAGAGAGCAGCTTAATGACGAACAGCGTGAAGAGCTGTACCTTGAAATGCGCAATGCAGTACGCAGATACCTGTCAACCTGCAAGAGCGCAAAGTATGCATCAAGCTTCTTTGGTCTGAAAAAAGCCTCTGACGATGAAAAATTCCAGAGAACCACAGAGGATATATGGAAAATGTCCCGGGGAATAGCCCGTGTATACGGACTTGAGAAAGAACTGGCTCTGTGGTGTGACGCATGCTATGCAGAGCTTATCGCCTACGAGCCATCCTGCGAGGCAAGATTCCAGGAACTAGAAAAAGATTTCAAAAAATAAACAGGAAAAAATCCTATATAAAATAATTAGTAAGGAGTAAAAAATGAAAGACACAATGATCCAGCAGGTAATGACCGCTCCAGGAAAAATCACCTTTAGAGATGTTCCAGTACCAAAAGTAGGTCCAGATCAGGTTCTGGTAAAAATTAAGAAAATCGGTGTCTGCGGATCTGATATCCATGTTTATCACGGCTCACACCCTTATACTTCATATCCTGTAACCCAGGGTCATGAGGTTTCAGGTCAGATTGTGGCCTTAGGTGAGTACGTAAAAGATTTAAAGATTGGTCAGAAGGTTATCATTGAGCCACAGGTATTCTGCGGCAGATGCTATCCATGTCTTCACGGCAAATACAACCTGTGCGAAAAACTGAAGGTGATGGGATTCCAGACCACCGGTACCGCAAGTGAGTTCTTTGCTGTAGATTCAAGCAAGATCACCCCAATTCCAGAGGAAATGACCTACTCTGAGGGCGCAATGATGGAACCTCTGGCTGTAACAGTTCACGCAGCAAAACGCTTCCCAGACTTAAAGGGAGCAAAGGCTGTAGTATTAGGTTGCGGTCCTATCGGTATTCTTCTGATTCAGTCACTAAAGGCTCTTGGCGCTAAGGAAGTATTTGCAACAGATATTTCTGACGGCAGACTTGCTCTGGCAAAGGAATTAGGAGCCGACTACGTTGTAAACACCATGAAGGAAGACTATGCAAAGGCACTGGTAGAAGCCTTTGGTCCTGATAAGGCAGATGTAATCTACGAGTGTGCCGGCACCGATATCACCATGGACCAGGCTATTCAGAATGCAAGAAAGGGAAGTACCATCATTCTGGTTGCTGTATTCGGAAAGAAAGCAAATGTTGATCTGGCAAAACTTAATGACTCAGAGCTGGATCTGAATACCTCAATGATGTACCGTCATGAAGATTTCGTTGATGCAATCAGATTCGTAAACGAAGGCAAGATCAAGCTGAAGCCTCTTCAGAGTGCCAAGTTCGCATTTGCTGATTACAACAAGGCATACGAATATATTGATAACAATCGTGAAAGCACAATGAAAGTTTTAATCGACGTTGATCCATCCGAGGAATAAGGAAAAACTGCCATGAAACTTTCATATGCAACACTTGAGAACAAGGATTTCTGGGAAGCAAAGGGAGTAAAGCTCCCTTCCTACGACGTCCAGGAGGTTGCCCGTAAAACGATTGAATCTCCTCGCTGGGTTCATCTGGGAATAGGCAACATCTTCAGAATCTTTATCGGAGGAATTGCTGACAGACTTATCTCTGATAATCTTTTAGACAGAGGTATAACTTGTGTTGAGACCTTTGATTATGACGTTGTAGACAAGATCTACAAACCTTTTGATAATCTTGTTCTGGCAGCCACTCTGCATCAGGATGGAAAAAGAGACTTCAGCATTCTAGGCTCTCTGTGCGAGGCTCTGAAGGCAGATACCAAAGAATCTACTGCAATGAAACGTCTTGAGGAAATCTTTTGCAATAAAGAGCTGCAGCTTGTAAGCTTTACCATCACTGAAAAAGGATATGCGCTAAAGGGTGCAGATGGCAATTACCTTCCATACGTTAAAAATGATATAGAAAACGGTCCTGATAAGTGTGTCGGAGCCATGGCGATTGTAACTTCGATGCTTTACAGAAGATTCAAGGCCGGAGCCACTCCTCTTGCACTGGTGTCCATGGATAACGTTTCTCAGAATGGAAAGAAATTACGTGAAAGTGTTCTTGAAATGACCGAGAAATGGATAGAAAAAGGCTATCTTGAAAAGAATTTTCTGGCCTACGTTGGAGATGAAAAGAGAGTATCATTCCCTTGGTCAATGATTGATAAAATCACCCCTCGCCCAGGAGAGGCTCTGGCAAAAGATCTCAAGGACATGGGAATTGAGGATATGGATGTGGTTGTGACCTCGAAAAAGACCTATATCGCTCCATTTGTTAATGCCGAAGGACCTCAGTATCTGGTTATTGAAGATTCCTTCCCTAACGGAAGACCTCCTTTTGAAAAGGCCGGTGTATTCATGACTAACAGAGAGACTGTCAACAAGTCAGAACGCATGAAGGTTACAGTCTGTCTGAACCCAATTCATACCGCGCTCTGTACCTATGACTGTCTTTTAGGTTATACATTCTTTGCTGACGGTATGAAAGATCCAGAACTCTCAAAGCTGGCTAAACAGCTAGGTTATGTAGAAGGTCTGCCTGTAGTTGAAGATCCAAAGATTCTGTCTCCAAAGACATTTTTGGATGAAGTACTGAATGTTAGATTCCCTAATGCCTATATGGGAGATACCTCTGCAAGAATTGCGGTTGATATTTCTCAGATGGTTGGTATCCGTTTTGGTCATACCATCAAGGAACATATAAAAACTGACGGTACAGATAAGCTTATAGCTCTGCCTCTGGCTATCGCTGGCTGGATAAGATATCTGCTGGCAGTGGATGATGAGGGAAACAATTTTGAGTTATCCCCTGATCCTATGCTCAAAGAGCTTACAGGACTTCTGTCAGATGTAAAACTTGGGGATGCTGACTCAGTTAAAGATAATCTAAAACCAATTCTTTCAAACGAGAATATTTTTGGTTTGGATTTATATAGTACCGGACTGGGAAATAAGATCGAAACGATAGTTAGCGAATTAATTGAAGGTCCAGGAGCTGTACGCAGAACACTTAAAAAATATCTTTCTTAATCAAGTAAATTTCAATAACCTCCTCATATTTAAGGAGCTAGCATTTAGCTCCTTATTTTTTTGGCATAGCTTTTATAGATTGCTATTGGTCGTTTGAAATCTCTAAAGTAGTCAACGCTTCTTCTACACTGAAATTTTTTTTCTTAATCAAACATATTAGGTGCTTAATTGTTGCTTCTTCACTCCCTTCCTCTCGACCTTCTTCCATTTTTTGTTTCATCATGCTTTTGTAGTCAAGAATTTCCATCTCACGATTTATTAGAGCGGCGTAATTGAAGTTTTTATCCTGATCTGTCATTTGTAAACCTTATGTCTGTCTGATTCGGATTTGTTTACAACGATAACGTTATTTCAGCTTTACTTTTAAAG